>CABZWT010000023.1:0-18783 GCA_902529525.1 Actinomycetota bacterium | reverse complement strand
CATCTTTCTATTAGGCGTGCCAATGAAGGGGAGACTATTACCACCCTAGATGGTGAAAAGAGAACACTTATCTCAGAAGATGGGGTGATCGCCAATATTCAAGGAGAGGCGATAGGAATAGCTGGAGTTATGGGGGGATTGTCCACAGAGATTTCTGAAAAGACTACTGATGTTCTGATCGAAGTGGCATGGTGGGACCCTCCCTCCATCTCCAGAACCGTCAAGAGATTAAATCTTATGAGTGAAGCTTCGATGCGGTTCCGTCGTGGCGCAGATTATGGGGAAAACATTGAACGTTCATTAGATCGTATCGGCAGCCTTTTAGCTGATTGCGGAGCGGAAATAGCATCAGGAGTCGAACAAGATACCGGAAATCTACCATCTCGCGATTCCATTAAGGTGAGGACGACGAAAATCAATAGCCTATTGGGAGTTGATTTATCAGCAAAAGACATGAAGTCACACCTTGAGTCGATTGGGTTCGAAGTCTCTGCTAAGAAAGAGCACCTTTCTGTCACAATACCTACATGGAGGTGGGATACAGCTACCGAAACCGACGTCTCAGAGGAAATCGCAAGGATGTTCGGTTATGAAAATATTAGTCGATCAGTCCCTAAGGGGACTGCTCCTGGCTCACTAACCGAGTATCAGAAAAACCGAAGACGCGTTCGCGAAATACTTGTTGGCGTTGGTTGTGATGAGACAATGCCTATGCCCTTCCTCGCCCCGGGAGATCTTCGAGCAGCTGGGCTTGCTGAAGAAGCTATAAGCCTTACAAATCCCTTAGTCCAAGAAGAATCGCTTTTACGCACCTCACTTTTACCGGGTCAATTAAAGGTCGTCGCTTACAATCAATCCCATAGAGTGGAAGATCTTCGTTTTTTCGAAATTGGTCATGTGTTTCTAGATTCACCTGATGAAGTGCTTCCAGACGAGCGCGAGCATCTTTCTGTAGCGCTGGTTGGCGTTCATATCTCTGAAATAGTTGACCTCCTCTATGTCTTGGGAAGTGAGCTAGCACTGCCTAATCTCCAACTGGCCTCTAGCGAACTTCCAGGAATGCACCCTGGTCGAGCAGCTGAGATTTTAGTAGCAGGAAAACCTAGTGGCGTTATAGGCGAAGTAGACCCTAGGGTCCTAATGTCTTACGGGATTGATGGAAGGGTAGCGTGGCTAGAGTTGAATCTTGGGAAAATCTTATCTGGGCCGCTTGGGAAGAGAAGCTACAGAAGCGTTTCAAAGTACCCTTCAAGTGACGTGGACCTTGCCTTCGACGTTCCTGAATCAGTTACCTCAGCGTCGATATTAGGGTGCCTACGAAAGGCAGGAAGCGACCTATTGCAGCAAGTAAAGCTATTTGACACATACTCAGGTAACGCTACAGAAGAAGGGCATCGAAGCCTTGCGTATAGGCTCCGATTCCAAGCAAGCGATCGAACATTGACTGACGATGAGGTGTCAGCACTTCGTTCTAAATGCATTCAGCTGGTTGAGGAAAAAACAGACGCCAGACTTCGCTTGTAGTATATTTATACAAAAATACGTATAAATATACTATTCTTAGGTATAATGACCACATGAAAAACATAGGAATCATAGGAGCTTCGGGATATACCGGTGCCGAGTTACTCAGGCTAATAGCTGAACACCCTGAATTTAACCTCCAAATTGCAACTGGGGAAACCCAAGCAGGCACTGCCATCCGGGATCTATATCCCAGCCTTTCAACCGCATACCCCAATGCACACTTTGATTCATTTACTCCTGAAATTGTCGACGGCCTTGACCTCGTATTCTGCGCCTTACCTCACGGAGTGAGTCAAAATGTTATCCCAGATATATACGAAACAGTAGGTCACATTGTCGATCTTGGTTCTGATTTTCGTCTTAAAGACCCTTCTCTTTATCAAGAGTGGTACGGGTCAGAACACTCCTGCCCAGAGTTATTGAATGATTTTGTCTACGGACTCCCAGAATTATTTAGAAATGAAATTGAAGGAGCGCATCTTATAGCAGCAACGGGCTGCAACGCCGCAGCAGCTATTTTTGCTCTTGCCCCTTTTGTGCAGTCACAAACAATAGAGAACGATTCAATAATTGTAGATCTCATCACTGGAGTAAGTGGTGCAGGTAGGCCACCCAAAGAGAACACAACATTCTGTGCTGTCAGCGGGAATATTACCCCTTATGGCTTACTAACACATCGGCACACACCTGAGATCGAACAAGCATTAACTACTTTCTCAGGGGGTACCAGTTCTGTGCTATTTACCCCCCACCTGGCGCCAATAGATCGAGGAATTATAGCGACTTGTTACGGACGAACAAAGTCTGAAGTCTCCACTGAAGAGGCCCTAAATCAGCTGGCTGAATTCTATAAGGAAGAGCCCTTTTTCGTGGTTGATGAAAGGCCTCCTTCCACTAAATCTACCTTGGGTGCAAATACTGTGCACCTGACTGCAAGAGTAGATCAACGAACAGGAATGCTCGTTTCAATTTCAGCACTTGATAATCTCGTTAAAGGGGCATCAGGAATGGCAATGCAGAATGCAAACCTTGCCCTCGGACTACCTGAATCTTTAGGGATACCATCTCTGGGCCTGTATCCATAGGACCCTCATGCCTGCTTCACCACTAGCCCCATTATCTTTTCCTAACATTCCTTCTATCGGAGGGGTGCAATTCGCTGTAGCTGCATCCGGAATGCGCTATAGCGGAAGGGATGATTTGTTCCTAGCATTCTTTCCGCCAACAACCACTGTAGGTGGTGTCTTCACTCAGTCTCAATGCCCATCTGCTCCGGTTGAATGGTGTAAAGACCGGATTCATCGAGGGTCAGCTCGTGCTTTTCTTTGCAACGCTGGTAACGCGAATGCTTTTACTGGTAGCGCTGGCCTTGAAGTAGTCGACAGCTGTGCAAATACGGCTTCAGAGCTACTTTCAGTAAACCCGGATGAGGTATTCCTGGCATCTACTGGGGTCATTGGAGAGCCTTTTCATCCCAGCGTCATAACAGAGCATATGGCAGCTTTAGTTGATGGGTTGGAGCTTCCTGATCCAGATATGTGGGAACGAGCTGCCAATGCAATTCGTACCACAGACACCTTTCCTAAAGGCTTCTACTCCAGAATTGGAGATTCAGAGTCATACGTTGCTGGAATAGCCAAGGGGAGTGGAATGATCGCTCCGAACATGGCAACCATGCTTGCATTCATCTTCACCGATATGGAAATTAGCCAGAGCGAATTGCAATCGTTCACTGAGAAGTCAGTAGATAAGAGTTTCAACTCTATAACTGTCGACTCAGATACATCAACAAGCGACACAGTGCTTACCTTCGCTACAGGTGAATCTGGAAATTCTGTTGAAAATCATCGTCTTGACTTCCAGCTTGCTCTTGATGAAGTCATGCTTGGGTTAGCTCACCAAATAGTTAGAGATGGCGAGGGGGCTACGAAATTTATCGAAATAACTATTACCGGAGCAGAGAATGATGTTGCTGCGAAAGAGATTGCAAAATCTGTAGGTAATTCACCGCTTGTGAAAACTGCTATCGCAGCTGAAGATGCTAATTGGGGAAGAATTGTTATGGCCGTTGGAAAGGCTGGAGAACTAGCGGAACGAGACAAGTTAAAAATATGGATCGGCGATGAACTAGTAGCAGAACAGGGTATGCAATCAGCGGGCTATGAAGAGTCACGAGCATCGGCGCACCTTGCAGGGCAAGATATCTCCATTCAAGTAGATGTGGGAGTAGGAAACGGTAGCTCTTCGGTCTGGACCTGTGACCTCACCCACGGTTATATCGACATAAACGCGGGGTACCGCTCATGACAGATATTCAGAACGCATCTATAGACATGCCGTTCGGATTTAGCCCAGAACTCCGAGCCAAAGCATTGGTGGAAGCTATCCCGTACATACAAAAATTTTCTGGAAAGGTCATCCTCGTCAAGATGGGAGGAAGCGCTCTTATCGATGAGGGACTATTCTCAAAATTCGCTCAAGATATTGTTCTCCTAGCATCAGTCGGGATACAGCCAGTGGTTGTCCATGGAGGTGGCCCTCAAATTGGACAATATTTGAAACAAATAGGGAAAGAGAGCACGTTTATCGATGGCCTTCGTGTCACCGATGCAGAAACGCTCGATGCAGTTCGTGAAGTTCTCGTACACCAAGTTGGGAAAAAAATAGTTGAGACAATAATTGCTTATGGAGGGTCGGCTACGGCACTAACCGGAGAAACGGAAAACCTACTCACTGTGAAGCCAAAAGGTGAACGTTTTGGTTTCGTAGGAGAAGTCTCCAAAGTAAATCCCGATATCATTTCACGATTGCATGGACAGGGAGAAGTGCCAGTTATTTCAACTATCGGACAAGATGCTGATGGACAAGCATACAATATCAACGCAGATACCGCTGCAGGAGCTCTCGCAGGAGCTCTGTTAGCAGAAAAAACGATTTATCTATCCGATGTCCCTGGTTTGCTAATTGATAAGGATGATCCGACGTCGATAATTTCTTCAATCCAATATAAGCAGTTGTATGAAATGTTTGAAACAGGAGTTATCTCCGATGGGATGATCCCCAAAGTAGAATCATGCATCCAAGCTCTGGAAAAAGGAGCGAAAGCAGCTCATTTACTTGATGGTCGCGTTTCACATGTACTCCTTTTGGAGATTTTTACAGATAGCGGTATCGGGACGATGATCAAAAAAGGGGAAGAAGATGTCTAGCCACGCAATTAACATGGGAGCTGAACTCGGACAGGCCAGATGTCCAATAATGCCAACCTATGGAGCACCTTCGGTCATGTTCGTTCGTGGTCAAGGGACCGAGTTATGGGACTCTCAAGGGAAAAGATATCTAGATTTTGTCGGCGGTTTGGCTGTTCAATCACTCGGCCATGCAAATCCAGAAGTAGCTGAGGCTATATCGGAGCAGGCAATGAAATTAACTCAAGTGTCGAACTACTGGGCAACCGAACACGCCCATCACGTTGCCCTTCAACTTGATCGGCACATCACAGGTGTAGGGGGCTCTCCTGACTCAGAATCTGAGTCTCCTTCTGGCCAAGTTTTCTTCTGCAACTCAGGTGCCGAAGCGAATGAACTAGCCTTTAAGCTAGCTAGAAAATCAACAGGAAACGGACAATTCGAGATTCTCACAGCGATGGGTTCATTCCATGGGAGAACACTTGCGGCTCTTGCAGCATGCGGCCAACCGCATAAACATGAACCATTTGAGCCTATGCCATCAGGGTTTTATCATTTTGAGAGAGATGAGCCTAACTCACTCGAAGCATTAATGGCCTCTTCAACTGCTGCCATACATGTTGAACCCATCCAAGGAGAGGGTGGAGTATGGCCAAGTAATAAAACCTTTATGTCTCGGATTCAAGAGCTATCTTCGGAACATAACGTTCTCTTCATGGTTGATGAGGTTCAAAGTGGTCTTTGTCGAACAGGGAAGTGGTTTGCTTTTCAACATTTCGGGGTCAAGCCGGATGTTGTCTGTATAGCTAAAGCTCTTGGGAATGGTTTCCCCATCGCAGCAGTATGGGCAAGAGCTGAAGTTGCTTCTGCATTCCAAGCCGGTGACCATGGGAGTACATACGGCGGGAATCCACTTGGAACAGCGACGGCAAGAAAAGTCCTGGAGATCATGGAAAGGGATAATTACCCGCAGAAGGCATCGACCCTAGGTGATGTTCTCTCCGATGCTCTTGTGGACCTTCCGAGAGTTATTTCTGTAAGAGGAATGGGAGGGATGCTTGCTGCAGAGTTGGATGGAGACATTAGCGCAGATATTGCTTTACAAGCTA
Source organism: Actinomycetota bacterium (assembly GCA_902529525.1). Taxonomy (GTDB): domain Bacteria; phylum Actinomycetota; class Acidimicrobiia; order Acidimicrobiales; family UBA8592; genus UBA8592. The sequence continues at coordinate 12,959 of CABZWT010000023.1, read as the reverse complement.
CTCAGAATGGCCTACTTGTTAATCCCATTACCCCTACCGCTATTCGATTTACCCCACCACTATCAACTTCTCTAGACCATATAGATGAAGCTATGAGCATTTTGAAAGGAGTTCTCCATGCCCAACCATCTTCTTGAAATTGATGACCTATCCGCCAGCGAAATAGCAGAAATAATTCGACTTTCAAACGTTGAAAACCCGCCACAAGTACTTCGGAATAAAGGAGCGGCACTTTTATTCGAAAAGCCATCAAACCGTACACGGAACTCTATGGAAATGGCGATTATCCAATTAGGTGGGCACCCAATTACTATCCGCCCAGATGAAGTTGGTATAGGAGAACGTGAAAGTGCGGAAGATGTGGCTAGAACCCTCTCCTGTTACCACGCATTAATTGGAGCACGAGTTTTCGCACATGCGACCGTGGACGAACTTTCCACCGCGTCTACCTCGCCAGTAGTGAATATGCTTTCCGACAAGTCACACCCTCTTCAAGCTCTTGCAGACTTATTAACAATCTGGGAGGAATTTGGCACTTTCGAGGGACGAATCGTCTCATATGTCGGTGACGCCAATAATGTGGCACGATCACTGGCAATCGCTTGCGGTTTGATGGGTATTGAATTCCGGATCGCTCATCCGAACGGGTACGGCTTTTCAGAATCTGATGAAGAAGCGATTCGAGGAGTGGGAACACAATTTTCCGCTACGCAAAACCCTAAGGAAGCTGTTGGAGGGGCAAACGTTGTCTACACCGATGTTTGGGCGTCGATGGGGCAAGAAGAGGAAAGAGAAAAGAGATTAGCAGATTTCGAAGGGTACACGGTTGACGATAAGTTGTTTGAGCTCTCAAGCGAAGACAGCATATTCATGCACTGTCTGCCTGCCCATCCAGGCGAAGAAGTATCACGGTCCGTTCTTGATAGCGGTAAGAGCAGGATATGGGAACAAGCAGAAAACCGAATGCACGCTGCAAGAGGCTTTCTATTGCACATCTTTCAAGAGGAGAATCAATAGTGGCTACCAAAAGACAACGTCAACAGGTGATTGTGCAACTTCTAGCTGAACAATCTGTTCGGTCACAAAGCCAGCTAGTCGAACTCCTTGGAGTGGAAGGAATCGAAACGACACAAAAAACCGTCTCAAAAGATTTGGATGAATTAGGTTCCGTCACGGTTCGCGGCAGTGGTGGAAAGATTGTCTATGCAATCCCTGAGCTTCCATCTGAACAACATCTGCCGGAAGACCATTTGAAGAGAGTGCTAGGAGAGTGGGTTGTTGATGTTAGTTCTTCCGGAAATATCGTAATAATGCGAACCCCCCCTGGATCAGCTCATGTAGTAGCTTCGGCTATTGATAGGACTGGAGTAGAGGCGATACTCGGAACAGTGGCAGGTGACGACACCATAATGATCATCACGAATGAAGGAATCAGCGGAAGCAGTGTCGCTGACTCGCTGAGAAAAATAGCAGGATTGGAATAAGAAAATGGAATTAGAATCAGACATTAATAAAGTCGTATTGGCTTACTCAGGTGGCCTCGATACCTCGATAATTCTGAAATGGCTCCAAGACACCTACGGGTGTGAGGTTGTTACCTTTACAGCAGATATAGGACAAGGGGAAGAAGTCGAACCCGCCCGAACGAAAGCACTACAAATGGGAGTGCCCGAAGATGAAATCTATATCGAGGACCTCTGCGAAGACTTCGCCCGAGACTACGTATTCCCGATGTTCAGAGCAAATGCTGTCTATGAGGGCGAATACCTTCTTGGAACTTCGATAGCACGACCTCTTATCGCAAAACGGCTTGTCGAAATAGCGAAAGAAACCAAAGCCGATGCAATAAGCCATGGAGCTACAGGTAAGGGTAACGATCAGGTGCGATTTGAATTAGGTGCCTATGCCTTGGATCCATCAATAAAGATCGTCGCCCCATGGAGAGAATGGGACCTTGGATCTCGTGAGTCGCTTATGGCCTATGCGGAAGAACACAGTATTCCAATTGAAATGAAAAGAGGGAAAGAGTCACCTTTCTCAATGGACGCAAATCTTCTCCATATCTCCTATGAAGGAGGCCCCTTAGAAGATCCATGGGTTCAACCACCGGAGGAGATGTGGAGGTGGTCGGTAAGTCCAGAAGCGGCACCAAACGAAGCTACATTTCTAGAGATCAGTTATCAATCTGGCGATATTGTCGCTATAGACGGAAAGCAAATGACGCCCGCTCAAGTTCTTTCTAAACTTAACGAGCTAGGAGGATCGAATGGCATCGGAAGACTAGATATAGTCGAAAACCGCTTTGTCGGGATGAAGTCACGAGGTGCTTATGAAACTCCAGGTGGAACAATAATGCTTAAAGCCCACCGGGCAATAGAAAGTTTGACCTTAGATAGAGAAGTCGCTCATCTCAAAGACGAATTAATGCCAAGGTATGCGAGCCTCATTTATAACGGCTATTGGTGGAGTCCAGAACGAGAGATGCTTCAAACGGCAATAGACCATAGTCAGCTCTTCGTCAACGGTGACGTTAGATTGAAGCTCTTCAAAGGAAACGTAGAAGTTGTTGGGCGAAGAAGCGAAGAGTCACTTTTCGACGAAAAGATAGCGACCTTTGAAGATGACGAAGGCGTATATGACCAAGCTGATGCGGGTGGTTTTATCAAATTGAATGCTTTACGGCTTCGGACATTGGCATCGAAACGGATAGGGCAATGACATTCCGGAAAAGGAAACAGAAAATGAACCAAAATCCTAATATGGACGAAAGTAAATCACTCTGGCATGGTCGGTTTCTCGAACAATCAGCAGACGAACTACAAAAGCTGAACAACAGCATTTCGTATGATATTCGACTGTTTAGCCAAGACATTGAAGGATCTCGCGCTCATGCGAAAATGCTTCAAAGAATTGGTATCTTCTCTGAAGATGAACTCTCCGAAGTCCTATCTGCTCTTGACCAAGTCGAGGAAGAAATCCAGGATGGATCATTTTCAGTACTTCCAACCGATGAAGATGTGCATACCTACGTCGAAAGGCGAATAACAGAAATTACCCCCTCAGGGGCACGACTACATACAGGAAGAAGTAGAAATGATCAGGTAGCGACTGACCTAAGACTTTGGACCAAGGAAGCACTTACCGACGTGGCGCGCATGGCGATCTCTCTCCAAAGGGTCCTTCTTGAAAAAACGAAAGAGGTAGATGGGGCTGTTCTTCCAGGGTATACCCATCTCCAACAAGCACAGCCCGTTCCCCTAGGGCATCATCTTCTAGCGCATGGCTGGGCGATTTCACGAGATGTCGAAAGGCTCCTACAAGCAATCGAACGTATGGACGTTTCCCCTCTGGGTGCAGGGGCGATGGCTGGGTCATCGATACCGCTGGATGTAAACGCTGTTGCGGATGACCTTCATTTTTCTCGAGTGTTTGATAACAGTATTGATGCCGTTTCTGATAGAGATTTTGTTGCAGATGCGTTATATGTTCTTGCTCTTCTTGGAGTTCACCTTTCGCGGATAGGAGAGGAAGTGATCATTTGGTCCTCATCGGAATTCGGTTTTGTAGATCTTTCTGACAGCTTCTCAACAGGATCTTCAATGATGCCGCAGAAGAAGAACCCAGACGTTGCAGAATTAGCGCGAGGTAAATCTGGAAGATTGATAGGAAACCTTACAGGATTTTTAGCGACATTAAAGGGCCTTCCTCTTTCATACAACAAGGACCTTCAAGAAGACAAAGAGCCACTATTTGATGCGGTTGATACAATATCGAGAATTTTACCGGCAGTAACGGGAATGATCAGTGCAGCAACGTTTCAGGTCGAAGAAATGCGTCAGCAGGCCCTATCACCATATTTAGCGACAACGGACTTAGCGGAATGGCTTGTTCAGCGCGGGATGCCATTCCGTGAAGCACATGCGCTCATCGGAGGATTGGTAGCCCGATCTTTATCGGAGGGAGTCGCTCTGGAAGATCTCATCTCCATGGATGAGAACCTAGGGAAAGAAGCAGTATCTCTGCTAGAGGCGGAGAGCTTATTCAACAGTAAAAAAACACACGGTTCTGCAAGCTTAGAAAAACTAGATGATCAAATTCAAAGGTTCGAAAACAAAATAACCTCGGACGAAGGGAAACTATGACGTATAGTCACGAGATCCGTATCCGATACGCCGACTGCGATATGCAGGGCGTTGTCTACAATGCGCATTATTTGACGTTCATCGATGATGCCTTTGACTGCTGGCTTCGAAGTTTAGATTTAGCTTTCGAAAATGTATATGGGTGGGAAGTGATGCTTAAAAAGGCAGAGATTACATGGCATATACCCGTAAAGTTCGCTGATCAACTAGAGATCGAGTGTGGAATTGAGAGCTGGGGTAATACAAGTTTCAAAGCATTTTTTGAAGGGAAGGTGAAGGGAGAATCTTCGTTTACTTCATCTGTTGTGTACGTATGCGTAGACCATGAGACCTACAGTCCTATTCCTGTTCCGCAAGAGCTTCATGACCACTTGTCGAGCCCTTAGATAGCATGACGATGCAGGTAAGTAAGTAATGTTAGCCGGTGCTTCATTTACTTTCGATCTTCCATCCGGAGGGTCAATCTCACAAGCACAGAAAGAAGTTCGAAATGCTTTATCTAGTTCATCCGAATCAGATCTAGCGCGCGAGAAAACCCTCGAATTCATAACTGAACATAACGATGCCCTGCATAGAACGTGTGTGGAGGGTCATTTGACCGGGTCGGCAATGATAATAGAAAGTTCATACGAGAGGGTTCTGGTCATGCTTCACAAAAAACTTGGTATCTGGCTCCAACCAGGTGGGCATGCGGATGGAGAAGGATACTTGTCCAATGTCGCGTTTAGGGAGGCTTTCGAAGAAACGGGAATTAATAATTTAGCCCTTTGGACTACGGCAATCGATTGTGACGTGCATAAGATCCCAGAATTCGGAAATGAAAAAGAGCATTTTCACTTTGACCTAACGTATCTTCTCTTAGCACCCGAAAAGGCAGTGATAAAGCGAAACCACGAAAGCACAGATATGCGATGGGTGACCCTCGAAGAGCTCAAAGCGCTCACAGGAGAAGAAAGACTTCAACGCATAGCTTGCTTAGGCATCGAATTAGCTCAAAAAATCAACCCACCTGACTAGCATTTGCCTTTTGCCGGTACAAATCGCCCCCAAACCGCAATGCAGCCCTACACTCTTTCATATGCTATTGCGGGGAAAGCTCAACTTACTTAGTTTGCTGTTTCTTCCAGTTCTGATCTTCGCTTGCGGAACTGACGAAGATTCTACAACTCCCGAATCAGTAAATGCAGAAGCAACTTCGTCTTCTGAAGTAAGCACCGACGGCACGCCCGAGAATACGCCCAATGAAGTACCAGAGGAAAGCCAACAAACAGAGACTATTAGCTTTGAGAAGAAGATACTCCCAATAATTGAATCATCTTGCGCACGCTGCCACACCGGAGATGCTCCCGGAACCACTCACGCTCTTCTAGAGACTGCTGCGGATGTATCAGCGTATGCCTTCGCAGTTGCTTCAGTTGTTGAAGCAGGGATTATGCCACCTTGGCCAGCTTCAAACTTGAGTGTCCCATTCGAACATGACTGGAGTTTAAGCCAGCAAGATAGAGAAGCTGTCATCCAATGGACTAGATCCGGCGGCAGTATTGACATTGACCCGTCAACCAAGATCACTGCGAGCGAAGAAGTACATCACCTTGTTGATTATGACGAGGAATTGTTTCCAATAGGGAATTATGACGGAGAGAAGGGGCAGAGCGACGAATACCGATGTTTTATTTACGACCCCCAATTGACTGAAACGAAATACCTTGTCGGCTACGAATTTATTCCCGATCAAACGGAAGTGGTCCATCATCTCGTCGGGTATAGGGTTCCAAAAGAACTCCGCGAAGCAGCCGATCGTAAAAATTTCTCTGATGGGCAAGGAGGCTGGAGTTGCTTTGGAGGTACTGGACTTGGTGGTAGTCAAGTAGGAACGCTTAATCAAATGATCACTCTCTGGGGGCCTGGAACAGGAGCGGTTGAAAACAACGGGCACGGTTTATTAATGGAACCAGGCGACTTTTTCGTAATGCAGATCCATTACCACTATGACGTTGAAGCACCAGCAGATAATTCTTCTTTCCGCGTCAAATGGAATGCAGATGAATCAATAACTCCAGTAGAGCTAATCCAGTATTTCGCCCCAGCAGAAATACCATGCTCTACAACCGAAACCGGACCATTGTGCGATCGTGAAGCGTCACTTATTGATCGATTGAACAGCTACGACGGAGAAGGAGTGCAGGCGGATATGATACTGGATCTCTGCGGGTATTCTCCCGATGACTTTTCTCATATGACAGACGGTTACGCATCCTCAACGTGTGATCAACCTGCAAGGTTTTCTGGGACGATCGTTTCCGTTGTCGGACACCAACATGGCACAGGTACAACGTTTAGGATGACCTTAAATCCAGATACTCCCGAGGAGCGGATTCTCCTTGATATTCCCAGATGGGATTTCGATTGGCAGTTTAACTATGACCCAATTGAAGAAATTGTGATAGAGGCGAGTGACACCATCCGGCTAGAATGCACGTGGGATCGTTCCCTTAGGCCACTAGATGCTGAGCCGAGATATGTGCTTTGGGCTGACGGTAGCGATGATGAGATGTGTTTCGGCGTCATCATGGGAGTAAGAACGTAGCGAAATTCTATGCTAGGTAATTGCCACAAGTTATGAAAAGAGCCCAGCTCAATCTAAGATATTACTAATGATTCCAAAAATAATTAGCGCAGATGACCACGTTATAGAACCCGCCAACGTGTGGCAGGACCGAGTCCCTTCAAAGCACAGAGAAAAAGCCCCGAAGATAGTTATTGCCCCTCAAGGCGAAATGACGCTAAATGACGGTGTGTGGGTTGAAACTCCCGGCACGGGGGAAAAAATGGCTGCATGGTGGCATTTTGAAAACAAGCGCTACCAAATCAAGCAAATGGTTGCATGTCCTGGTATGCCCCCTGAGGAAGTCACTATGGAGGGGGTAACTTACGATGACATAGCAGATGGCTGCTATGACCCTAAGGCAAGACTTGCAGATATGGATCTCAATCACGTGGAAGCTTCACTTTGCTTCCCTAACTACCCACGGTTCTGCGGTCAGTTATTTTCTGAGGCTGATGACCTTGAACTAGGTTTGTTGTGCGTTCAGGCCTATAACGACTGGATGATCGATGAGTGGTGTGGAGGTAGTGAAGGCCGCCTAATTCCACTTTGCATTGTTCCCCTTTGGGACGCGACATTGGCTGCGGAGGAAATATATCGCGTGGCAGAGAGAGGTTGCCGAGCTGTTGCTTGGTCAGAGCTTCCCTCCTGGCTCGGCCAACCTGGAATTCATGGCGATTATTGGGACCCTTTTTTTCAGGCTTGCGAAGCAACCGGAACCGTTATATGCATGCACATTGGATCAGGCACTCGCACAGTTCAAACATCACCAGAAGCCCCGACCGTTGTAACAGCGAATCTTATCGTCTGCAATAGCGCAGCATCGATGATCGATTGGATCTTCTCTGGAAAATTTGAGCAATTCCCGAAACTGAAACTCCTTTATGCTGAAAGCCAGATCGGGTGGATCCCGTATTTCATTGAACGTGCGGACGACACTTGGCAGACACACCAATGGGCACAAGGCGAGAACAGAATTCCCAAGCCCCCTTCTCACTATTACCGCAAGCATGTCTATAGCTGTTTCTTTAAAGACACAATAGGGATTGGTCTTCTTGATCAAATTGGAGTTGATAACGTTCTGTTTGAAACGGACTATCCCCACCAAGATGGGACCTTTCCGAACTCACAGACGGTTGCTGAAGAGCTATTCGGCCATCTAAACCAAGAAGATATATACAAGATAGCTCGCGGCAACGCTATCAAGCTCTTTGGTTTAGGTCTCGATAGCTAGAGGAGAAAGTATGGCTGGAGATAAGCCCAAACCAACAGATCAACATGTTGAACAAGTATGGGAAACCCCAAGCCATGAGGAGATTGTGGACCTTACAAAGGTTCATGTCGAGGCAATGGAAATCACAAATGATGATATGGTGTGGGTCCAAGCTGGGATGCACCATGTCCTCCTAACAACAATTGGGAGAAAGTCAGGAAAGCCCCACAAGGTGGCTCTCCCAACTTGGCAAGATCAGAACGGTATTCGGGTAATTGTTGCTTCATTCGCTGGAGCCGAAAATAACCCTTCATGGTTCGTTAATTTACGTGATAGAAAAGCTAATCCGCGGCTTTTGTGCCAAGTTCAAAATGGAAAATTCTGGTCTGAACCTGAAATCCTTGAAGGAGACGAGCGCGACATTGTATGGAGGCAGTTGTGCGCTGACCGCGCTTGGTATGCGAACTACCAAGACAGGACAAGTCGTAAAATCCCGCTAGTTCGTCTACCAGAAACAGAACAAATTCAAGATTAACCCTCTAAGTAATCCTTTATTCCTTGAAGGACGTTTTGCATATTGGCTTTGAGCGAACTGGCGCGGTTCATTATTACTTGCTCCTCTTTATCTGGGTATTGTTCGATAATTCTAGTCAGCCCTGAAGATCCCGGACCTAAAAGAGCTCGATGGCGAAGCCTGACCGAGCTTCCGAATGATTCAAGTTCATATCTCCAACGAGCACCAGGTGAAGCAAGGTCGCCGGTGCACCATCCGAAAGAGCGGTTTTTATCGTAGACATCAACTATGCACTGAACTGTCCAGTCTCCAATATTGGCATTCTGATTCTGCCCAAGAAATACTGAGCCCAAGCCTATTTCCTTTCCATCTTCGCTCCATTGAGCAGAAATAAACTCATCTGAATATCTGGCCGGAAAATTGATATCCGTGACAACATCCCAGATATCAGACAATGTGGATTCGATATCAATTTCAGCTGAAATAATTGGCCCGTTCGAAAAAGAGATTGGGGAACTCGGGGTCCTCTCAAAAGTTACTCCGTAACGATCGAAATAAGTGATATCAAGAGCAGGAGTTCGAGAAGCCTTTGAGAAGTCAGTACCTTTTGTCCATGCAACGGGGAGCAGGGCAATTTCAGTTACGCCATGAGGAATACTGAGAATTTCTTTCAACTCATCTTGTTCGCTCAGAACTGCAGTTGTCCATGCAGTCCCTAACCCACGGGCCCTGAGTGCAAGACAGAAGCTCCAAGCACTCTGGATAACAGAGTCAAATAGTCCCGGTCTTCCAGAATTATCATGAGTTCCAATGATCGTTGGCACCACAATTGCTGGAGCTTTTTCTAGATTCTCGGCTAAATATGCGGCGGACTCCATCATTTTTTCATTTGGGTGACCGGTCCCAGCTAACTGATCCCTTGCTTTAATCATCCAAGAGCCAGCTGCCTTCATATAAAGATCAGCTATTTTCTTTTTCTGCGATTTCTCGGTAATTACTATCCACCTTCTACTGCTCCTATTGCCACCCGTCGGAGCTTGTTCAGCAATATCGATACAGTCCAAAATAATTTGAGGATCGACTTCGCGCTCGAAGTCAAGTCGAAGTCGAACGGACCTTGTTGAAGAAAGGACGTAATCAACAGCGTTTGCATTTAAATCCATTTCAATGTTTTATCACCATACTGGCCCTAGTAGGAAGCGGAAGGAGATTTCGAGGCATACTGTAAATGTGTTTCCCTTACCAATAGAAACAATTTTCAGTCCAGAATTGACCGAACTCAATCGGCTACCCATGCATGTTCCTTTATCCCCGTATGAGAGCATAGAGGAAGCAAGAGAAGGTAAGGACTCGTCTAGCAGGCTCAGCCTTGACGGCGAGTGGAAATTTAACCTCATACACGCTTTGGAGAGCGCTCCACAGTTTTGGGTAGAGCCTGAATTCGACGATAATCACTGGGACCTAATAAAGGTGCCAGGCGTTTGGACACGTCAAAGAACCGACGACCTTCCGCATTACACAAATATTGTTATGCCGTGGCAGGGTTTAGAACCCCCCCAAATTCCTGAAAAAAATCCGACAGGGCTATATAGAACAAGGTTTGATTTACCTGCCACTTGGGATGAAGGCCAGATCATAGTCCATATTGGGGCAGCAGAAAGTTTAGTTTCGGTATGGTGCAATGGCACATTTGTCGGACTGGGCAAAGACAGTCGCCTCTCTAGCGAATTTGATCTAACGCCGTATATCCAGAGGACCGGCAATTGTATTGCAATTATGGTGAATCGTTGGAGTGACGGGACTTGGATCGAAGATCAGGACCATTGGTTTCATGGCGGTATCCACCGTTCTGTCTTTGTCGAACGCAGAGCGCCTTTACATATAGCTGACCTCCATATTTCTGCGGACTATGACCATATCAATACGAAAGGGGCGGTTAGCGGTTCGATTTTTCTATCAGGTCCTTCTGAAGGTTTCACGGTAAGGGTAAGACTCGAAGATAGATCTGGTAGTTTCGTTGCAGAGCACACTGCCATCGCTGCTCCCAAAAAGATTTCGGGTTCTTCTTTGGATCAGCTCCTTGCTGCATATCAATTCCAAGGATTCTGTTGCGACTTTGAGCTCCCATCGCTGCCTGTCGATCCATGGACGGCAGAGACACCTAGTTTATATGTTCTCTATGTCTCTCTGGAGGGCCCTTCAGGAGACTTAAGAGAAGTTGTTGCGCAGAAAATAGGATTCCGTCGGGTAGAGATAGCTGAAAGACAGTTAAAGATAAATGGTAATCCTGTCATTCTCCATGGGGTTAATAGGCATGACCACCATGAAAAAACTGGCAAGACGCTTACTAAAGAAGAGATAAGATCAGAACTGCTGACAATGAAGCAGCACAACATTAATGCGATCAGGACAGCTCATTACCCGAATGATCATTATCTCCTTGATCTATGTGATGAGCTGGGCTTGTATGTCGTTGATGAGGCAAACTGTGAATCGCATGCAAGATTAAGGTCGTTAGCGCTAGACCCTAGATACCACATTGCTATCCAAGAGCGGGTTAAACGGATGGTCGCACGAGATAGAAATCATCCATCGATAATTGGATGGTCTTTAGGTAATGAATCAGGGTTCGGACCTCCACATGTTTCAGCTGCTGGCTGGATTAGGATGAGCGATCCAACGAGATTTATACAATACGAAGGAGCCTTGGAGCATCGTTTTTCGTTGAATGGGGGAAAGGGTTACGAAAATAGTAAAAGCGCCCCCGAGAAACTTGAAGAGTTCGTTACAGACGTGGTCTGTCCTATGTATACCCCAATACACGAAATTGTTGAGTGGGCTGAGTGGGCTGAAGATAAGGGGCAGGATGAGCGGCCGTTGATTTTGTGTGAGTTTTCTCATGCTATGGGAAACTCCAATGGCTCAATTTCAGAATATGTTGACGCATTTTATGCTTACCCGGCATTGGCTGGAGGTTTTGTTTGGGATTGGCGTGATCAGGGGTTAGAAGAATTTAACGAAAATAATGAATTTTTTTGGGCATATGGAGGACATTTTGGGGATGAGCCAAATGACGCAAATTTTTGTATCAACGGATTAACTGATCCTGAAGGAAAGCCTCATCCCGCTTTAACCGAATACATGTGGGCGAGTCGCCCAGTCACTGTTCGACTGCTTGATGCGGAAACTTTCGTTGTGGAGAATCGAAGAGTCTTTACAGATTTAGGCGACTTAAGATGCCACTGGGAACTTCAACAAAATGGGGAGGTCTTTCAGTCCGGACAGCTTAACGTCGACCTGTTACCAGGTGGCTCGAAAGAGTTCCCTTTCCCTGTCAGAGTAAATGCTGATTCAGAGACAGAATCAGTATTTAGTTTCTACTGGTATTTAGATCATGATGTTATTTGGGCTGCTAGTGGCCATCTCGTGAGTTGGGACCAAGTTGTCATAGATAGGCAAAAGACGACGCAAGTGGTAATGCCACTTCTAAAGGCGGAGGCGCAAATATCTCTGGAAGCAGGATATGAGGTTGGGCCTATTTCAGTTGGGGTGGATGAAACCGGTTTCCTAACAGGTATCGAGTATAAGGGTCGACCCATGATGAGCGCTCCTCCGGATAGTTGTCTTTGGAGGGCCCCCACTGATAATGATGGGGTGAAACAAGGATGGATGGCGAGTGTGTCAGGGGTTCGCCAAAAATGGATCCGAGAAGGGCTTGATAATTTGGAAATCCATAGAAAAAAACATGAGGCTTATAAGTACGGGGAAGATGTGTTTCTTGTATTCGAAAGGGAGATCCACGGGGTATCAAATTTTGCTCTCCATCATTCTGTGTACTCATTGACGGCAAAAGGAATTTATGTAACTGAACGGATTGACATTCCTGAAGACTGGGACGATATGCCGCGAGTCGGGATTCGATTTGAAATGCCTGAATCTTTCAATTTATTAAGATGGTTTGGAAGAGGGCCGCAGGAGTCATACGCAGATAGGTACTTATCTCAAATGGTGGGGATTTGGGATTCAGATGTTGAGAGTCAGTATCACGGCTACGTAGTCCCGCAGGAGCATGGAGCTCACCACCAAACAAGGTGGTTCACTCTCCAAGACAACAGTGGTCTTCAGATACGCATTGCATCCTCGAATCCCTTTTCTTTCTCAGCGCGCTTTCATCATGATTTAGATATCACCCCTGCTAAAACAATTGCTGATCTTAAGCGAAAAGAAACGATCGAGGTTCATGTTGATACTGCTTTACGAGGACTAGGGACTGGAGCATGTGGGCCTGATGTCCTAGAAAAATATCAGGTATCTGCAGGCGAACATATATGGGACTGGGAAATTAGTTTTAAGGAATAGGAGAACCGAATTTCAAACATCCAGTGGAACCATACATTCTTTCAGGTCATTAGCTTTTGCAAATTCGTCTATAGGTCGTGAAACCCACTTATCTCCTTTGGTGGATGGGGAGACCACGAAAGCTTC
>CABZWT010000022.1:0-19071 GCA_902529525.1 Actinomycetota bacterium | reverse complement strand
TGAGTCCACTGAATATTGACAAGGTATTCCCAAAAGGCCGACTGGCTCCAATCGATTTGAAGCCCATCTCCTTCTAGCGTGTACACCCTCAGTTTGACTTCCGGATTATTGCTTCCTGCTTTTGGATACCGAAGTGATTTCGGGGGAGAGCTCGGGTCTGCTGAACTTAGAATATGCCAATTAAGAACATTAGAGTTATCTACCTCTGTAACGAGAAGACGATCTCCACGTGGTGACCACCAGTAACCCCTTCTTCGACCCATCTCCTCAGCTGCTATAAAGTCTGCTACGCCGTGGGATATATGTTGATCCTGACTTCCGACTACCAAAAAGTCATTTCCAGATGAATCTAGATACCGTAACTCCCCGCCCGACACATAAGCGATAAGGCTGCCATTTGGATTTATTTGTGGATCAAAGACACTACCTACAGTTTCAAAACTTGTAATTTCTCTCGAATCTAAGTTCGCTACATAAAGTGTTCCATCTGATGTAAAGCAAACATTGGGAGACTCGGCGCTGGAGCTAAAAGCAACGATTCCAGATCCAACTTCTCTCACCCGCTCTCTTCGTGATTGCTCATCTTCAGAAATTTCATGGTTCTTCCCGATACCTTGTAGATCTTGAGGGTCAGCGAGAAGCACTTCAGTTTGTGACTGAGGGTTATGAATCCAGAGTTTGTTTCTAGGGTCACTTCCTGAAGAAGACTGCAGGTAACTAATACTGTGTCCATTCGAAGAGATCGCAAATGATCGCGGCGCCCCCACCGTGAATCTTCGTGTTCTTGCGTACTGTCTTGGAAACGTTTCCATAAAAATTTCTTTCTCCTTCTTCCACGATATTCGCTTCAAATCTCTTCTTCACCATAGAATCCGAGTAATGACTTCAATGGAGATAAACAGCGAAGACGAATATCGGTTAGAAACCAGTGCTTGGCTTGCAGAAAATATCGATCTCATTGAAGAGAAGAAACCATTCTCGGCCCTTCATTGGATGCCCAGTCGTGAGAGAGAGAATCAGCATCATCTCGATTGTCAGCAAAGGCAAAAGAAACTATATGACGCTGGCTATGCAGGAGTTACAGTCCCAACAGAATATGGAGGCCATGGGGGAGAACCATGGATGCAGCGTGTCTTCAGAGAGGAAGCAGCCGGATATCAAGTCCATACTGGATTTTTCAATTCAATCATTTCAATGACCTTGCCAGCGCTCTTAAAGCATGGAACAGAAGAACAAAAGAAAACCCATATCCCATCGCTGATTAGTGGGGAGGTCAGTTGGTGCCAGCTGTTTAGTGAGCCAGGTGCTGGAAGCGACCTCGCAGGTTTAGCTACACGCGCTGAATTAGATGGTGAAGAATTCGTCATCCATGGACAAAAAGTATGGAATTCAGCAGCAATCTATGCAGACATGGGAATTCTCTTAGTGAGGACGAACCCGGATGCGCACAAACATGAAGGAATAACTTTTCTTCTATTCGACATGAAACAGAGAGGAGTAGAAGTTCGCCCTCTCATACAGGCGCATGGAGCTGGCCATTTTGCCGAAGTTTTTATTGACGGAGCAAAGTGTCATGTCTCCAATGTGCTTGGAGAAGTCGATAAGGGTTGGGGCCCAGCCAGAGCTGTTATGAGTAACGAATCAGCAATGATCGGGGGGGCAAGCGGGGATAATCCTCAACAGTTAATTCAACTTGCTCAGGAGCTAGGAAAGGTCGACGAACCTGTTATTAGGCAAAAACTTGTTGCCGTCTATGTGAGAAACAAGCTTCTAAAAATTATGAGTGAAAAAATATCAGCGGCTGTCAGAAAAGGGAAGCCCCCGCCCATCCACCCATCAATTGTTAAACTCTACGTTGCTCATAACCGAAGGCTAGAAGGCGATCTAGCTCAATGCTTACTCGGTGCAGCGGGAGTGGTTGTTACCAACAAGGCAAGTGAATGGGCTATGGAACTGTTGCATGCCCGTTACCCGATTTCAATCGGGGGCGGGACAGATGAGGTCCATCGCAACAACCTTGGTGAACAAGCGTTAGGTCTTCCAAGAGATATTCGAGTCGATAGAGGAATTCCATGGAAGGACATACCTAAAGGATGAAATGCGAAAACGTCTACGCGCATATTTTTTTCGACCGGATACCAGATCCAGCTGAAGGAATCTCTGATACAAATATTATTTCTATTGATTCAGTATCAGATCAGGCTCCTCTCATGATATTGCGCGGTGTGCAGGAATTCGAAGAGCAGTTTCAGGGGATTGTATGGTCGACTTCTCCTGAACCTGTTGGAGATGTCGGCCTTTCAGTCAGGAAAGTTACCGCTTGGTCTCATGAGCGTGGCAATAACGTCGGAAAGTATCCAGGCCTAAAGCAGGTTTCGCTCGTTAGTAAGAAGGAAGACCTTAATAGAGAAGCGTTCTACAAGCACTACCAGCGACATATCGATATAGCCCGAGAGCATCATGGAATGGAAATGTATGTTCAGAACACTGATATCGAATACTTGTACGGCCAGAAATCAAAAACATCAATGATTGATGGAATAAGCGAACTTTGGTTTACTAGCACATCGGATTGGTTCGAACGCTTCTATCTTAAAGAGAGCAGTCAGAGAATTGTTCGAGAAGATACACAAAAATTTATTAATTATCAGACTACGTGTTCGATCATGGTATCTGAAATGCGAGTTAGGAGAGCAGAGAAGTGAAGTCACCAAAAAAGATAACAGTGGATTTTGATCCGGACACCCTTGACATGATGTTTCGGAGACTGAAAGAAACCAGATGGCCTGACATTATTGGAGAAGATGAATGGGTATATGGGGTGCCAAGATCATGGCTTCAGGAGATGGTTGATTTTTGGGTCTCAGAATGGGACTGGAAAAAAATATCAGATCAAATAAACGAATGGGACAATTATGTAGTGGAGATAGAAGGGATCTCGGTCCATTATCTTCATGCACCTGGGAAAGGACCTAATCCAAAGCCCATCGTCTTAACTCATGGCTGGCCATGGACGTTTTGGGACTTTAAGGATGTCATCGGTCCACTGAGTGACCCTGAAAAATATGGTGGGAACCCAGAAGATAGTTTCGATGTTTATGTCCCATCGCTTCCGGGTTTTGCTTTTTCCACTCCACTAGCCCATTCTGGTGTTGACGTTCGTCGAGTCGCAGAGCTCTGGAATATTCTGATGACCGAAGTTCTTGGGCATGATCGATTTTGTGCCCATGGAGGAGATTGGGGCGCTCTAGTTACAGCGCACTTATCACATGAATACGCGAATTCATTAATTGGCGCTCATCTCAGCCTCAGTTTAATACCGGGAGTTGATCGAAGGGCTCTTCCTGAGGATGTTTGGGAAGCGGATGAAACATGGAAATTGGAGCGAAGTGCTGAAGCGGAGAGCACTATACGTTCACATGTCACAGCACACCTTTTGGGTCCTCAAACCCTTGCATACGGATTGACAGATTCTCCTATAGCTACTGCTGCATGGATATGGGAACGGCGAAGGAATTGGAGCGATAATTCTGGGAACGTTGAGGATTCTTTCACTAGAGAGCATTTATGTACTACAGCGGCGCTGTATTGGTGCACTGGTTCAATTGGGTCATCGTTACGGATTTATCATGAGCATTTCAAAAAGCCATGGCCTCTGGCTCACGACCGGATGCCACGGTTGGAAGCACCAACAGCTTTCGCTATTTTCCCGAAAGACGTTGTTCACTTGCCACGAAAAGTCCTAGAAGAATACTGTGATTTACAGCGATACACGGTTATGCCACGGGGTGGACATTTCGCTGCGGCAGAGGAACCGCACCTTGTGGTAGAAGACTTACAGGAGTTCTTTAAAGATTTAGATTAGATGTTTTCGAGCGTCGAAGCTGAAGCTTCCAGAAGTCCATCAATACGAACTTTGAACCCTCGAAGTTCATCCCCTATATCTTTATCTCCCATTGCTCCAGCAGTGAACCTTACACGTACTCCTTCGATGATTGCTGCTAGGCGCCAAAATTGAAACGCAACATAATATGGTAAATTTGAGAGATCTTTCCCACTAGCTCGAGCGTATCGTTCTGTCACTTCGCTGGGGGTAAGGTACCCATCAGCTATCGTTGGAGGGTCATTCATGGTGCTATTATCATTTCCACTTTTCCCCCACCACATGAGCATCCCTCCGAGGTCGGCTAACACGTCACCTAGCGTGCACAGCTCCCAATCAAGGACCGCAGCTATTTTATTGTTGGCACCAATCATGCAGTTATCTAGTCGGTAATCCCCGTGAGTGATTCCTGATCCAATTTGTTCAGGCTTCCCTTTCTCCAATTTTGCATGAAGAGCGTCAAATAAAGGGAGCTCTCTATCGGAGCCTTCATCAACTTGTCGTTTCCATCTGCGAAGCTGTCGACCGACGTAATCTTCTTTTTTCCCTAAGCTTCCGAGCCCAACTTCATCGGGATCAATGGCATGAAGTTCAGCTAGAACGTCAACAAGTGATTCACTTTGAACTCTTCGTTCTTCAGGTGAAAAGGCACGACTATCTTCTACGTCTTTAACGATGTATCCATCAACAAAGCCCATAACAAAAAATGGTGCTCCTGTAATCGCCGCGTCCTCGCACATTCCTACAGCACTAGGTACTGGAACCCTAGTCTCTTGCAAAGCAGAAATAATTCGGAATTCGCGACCCATATCATGTGCCGAAGCTAAAACGTGGCCGGTAGGAGGGCGCCGCAACACCCACCTGTTTTCCTTCTCGTCAGAGACAATGTATGTCAGATTTGACCTTCCATGGGTTACAAGTTGAAACTGAAGCTCTCCTTCTGCCGAAGTGCGACCATGAATCCATTTTGTAACATTGTCTATATCTATTCCAGCTGGACTTTCACTTGTCATGGCTGAAGCGTAGATCGGAAACTCGGTCAAACACAATTCGAATAACAGCATCTTAGAAGACTTAATATCAAAGAGAATCTAACCCTAACTTCTTGTTAGTGAACTCATCAACTAGCATTCCGCCTGTATTCTAGTTCAGTGTCCCGACCTCAATTCCCACCACCTCCTATGTTGGATCCAGGTTGGTATGCGGACCCAACGGGGCGTTATGAAGCTCGATATTGGGATGGCCTAAAATGGACCGGCCATATTTCCCACTATGGTGCCACAGGTAATGACCCGATAGTCAGGGCTAAATTTGACCGGTTGTGGATACGCGTTTTTAGCAAGTTGGTTTTATGGCTGGTAGTTCTAGGTTTTTTATTTTGGATGGTGAAGTCATATTGGCCTAACAGTGAGGAAAACGATTCAAACCAAACTGAAAACATCGAGTCATCCGGCTTATTATCTGAACAAGGGGCATCGCCTTTGCTTGAATCAGTAACGATTGGTAGGAACTTAAATGGGGTCTAACAGAATACGAGCTCTGCTGGTTTTTTCCTTTGGTATTCTCGCAGCAATAACTGGTCTTCTTGCATGGCAAAATTATGAACAAACGGAAACATCTGATGCTTCATTTTTAGAAAAAGAGACTTCCATTGAAGAAAGCTCGGACCCAATCCCGCTTATTCCAGTAGAAGCTGAAACATTTTCACAAAATGCACCTGTCATAATTAATATTTCCTATACGCCTGAAAGTATTTCATTAGATGGGACAGTTAATTCTGAGCCGTTAGCCAAAGCCATTCTTCTTGCTTCCGAACAGTTGGTACCAGAAGGAGACATTTCTGAAGACTTCGAGTTTCTTACCGGTGCTGAGTTCGCAGTCGTGCAACTAATAATTTCTGGAGAGGTAATTGATGAGGAGGAACGATCCCGAGTAGTAACAAAATTTTTGAGTTTGGGAGTAAACGTTACGGATCAGATGATCATTCGAGGTTCCAACAGAACTGTCTTTGAGGTTATCCGAGATACTCCGGAGTTGAGTCAGGTCTACGACTTCTTTGAAGCTGCTGGAGCATTAGAGGACCTATTGCCTCAGGGCCAAACAATCACTGTCTTCGCTCCTTCAAATACGGCTGTTGAAGCTTTAGATATAGCGGCTTTACAGGAATTTGCTGAATTGGTCCAACTGAATGAAATTCTCCAATTTCATGTTGTACCAGAGATACTTGATCTAGAAGATTTAGGAGAAGGTCTGCAATTGACTACGCTCCAAGGTGAAACTCTTACCATCGCTCAGTCAGAAGACGGTCTAACTGTTGTCTCAGGAGGGACTGTGCTTTCCAGCGATATCGAAGGAACTGACGGCGTCATCCATGTAATCGATACCGTTCTAATACCTGGAACAATCCAAACTGAAATTGAATTAAATCAAATTGTCTATTTTGACCCTATTCTTTTTGCTGTAGGGAGTCCATATCTTGCTGATAGTTCTGAACCTATTCTTGAAGAGATCGCATCGATTCTTATTAACAATCCCGAAGGCAACCTAGAGATTCAAGGACATACCGATACAGATGGGGGAGAAGAGGTCAACCTTACTCTAAGCCAAAATCGTGCTGACACTGTTAGGGATTTCTTAATATCTGAAGGGGTCCAACCTGAGAGGATCTCTGCTGTTGGCTATGGGGAGACAAGACTAAAAGTTGACCCAGAAGAAACGGCGGAGGATAGAGCAGCGAATAGAAGAATAGAATTCAGAATTAACTAGAAAGCAAGCAGCAACTACAGAGGGCATTCCAAACCGACTCCCCCAAGGCCGCAATACCCATTTGGGTTTTTCCCTAAGTATTGCTGATGGTAATCTTCGGCGTAATAGAAGCTATCTAGTTGCACTAACTCTGTTGTGATTTCCCCAAGTCCAGCACCAGTTAGTTCGTTTTGGTACCTCTTCTGAGAGTCAGATGCTTCACTTAATTGATTCTCGTCATTCCAGTAAATCCCGCTTCGGTATTGAGTTCCTACGTCGTTTCCTTGCCGCATACCTTGAGTGGGGTCATGGCTTTCCCAGAAAACTTTTAGAAGTTCTGGATATGAGACAGTAAGTGGATCAAAAATAACAAGGACCACTTCGTTATGGCCCGTCATCCCTGAACACACCTCTTGGTAAGTTGGATTTGGGGTAAATCCACTCGAATATCCGACTGCGGTACTTATAACGCCGTTTAGTTTCCAAAACGCACGTTCAGCGCCCCAGAAACAGCCAAGACCGAAAACAGCTTGTTCTGTATCCTCTGGAAATGGAGGGCCGATAGATGTTCCAAGTACGTAGTGGATTTCAGGCGTCATAATTGGAATTTCACGACCAGGGAGTGTGGATTCTTTTTCCGGCAATTGAATAATGAAGGGCTTGCGTGGCGTCATGGTAGCTTACACACAAGTCATTAAGCCATTATCCAAAACGACTCTGTCGGATGCATATGTTCTAAATTTTGCTTGCCCTTCATCAGCCCAAATATGGATCTCTAAGTCCTCACCTGGCATGACCGGAGAACTAAATCGACCACCCATTGAGCGGAATTTCTCCGGTTGGCTTTCACAGATTGCGTGAAGTAGCGCCCTCCCTGTAAACCCATACGTACATAATCCATGCAGAATAGGTTTTGGGAACCCCCCAAGGGCAGCGAATGATGGATCGGAGTGTAAGGGGTTCCTATCTCCATTCAACCGGTATAGAAGGGCTTGGTCAGTTCTGGTGGAGTATTTAATTACGTGATCAGCATCTCGATCCGGAAACTCAAATTTTTCGCTTGGCCCGCGATCTCCTCCCCATCCTCCTTCACCTCGAAAGAATAGCTTACTTATATTTGTAAACATCTTTTCACCATCGCTGCTGTCAATTGCTGTCGTTTCAAGAATAACCAGAGCTGCTTTTTCCTTGTCATAGATGTTTGCAATCTTGCTGGTTGAAAGAACTGTCGCGTTTGTTGGTAATGGTTTGTGTAGGACTATTTCCTGTTCGCCATGGACCATCTTTGAATAGTCAACGTCTCCGATGTTACTAAGCGGCCCCCCTCTTCCAGTTGCCCCTAGGACAACACACATTGTCGGAAGAGCCTGCTGGGTTACGTCGTTGGTGTTTTCAGTCGTAAATTCAAGTTCAAAACCTGTAGGGTCGCTTGCTCCCGCACCGACTCCTAGGCTGTACAGGAGGCAATCTTTCGAGTCCCAGAAACTTTCGTGTGGTTCGCTTTCAATTCCAATAGCGTCAAGGTTTATAGGCATGGCTGCTCCTCAATGTTGCACTCATCATACTTTGTGTTCAGTTTTTTATTACGAGAAGTCATATTTTCGCAGAACTTAATCTTCCTTCAAGGCTAGTTTCCAAATGGAATGGTCTTTTCTCTTGAAGAGGATTACATCTGCCAGATTTTTTAGTGGCGCAATGTTCTCTCTAAAGTTGGGGGAGTTAATTAAATTCCAGATCATCTTTGCTTCTTCTATTGCTTCATTTTCAGAGAGCTCAGAATATCGATTGAAGAATGAACTCTTATTTTGCTTTGCATCATCACAAAGATTTATAAAACGTGAAACATACCAGTCCTCAATATCTTGTTCATCTGCGTTGAGGAAGATACACAGATCCAGAAAGTCCTTTATAGCTGGCTTCTCCATATTCATTGCCGTCGGGTCGCTTTGGAGGAGGTTGAGCCCTTCAATGATAAGTACGTCCGGATTCTCAATGATTCTTTTGTCATCGGTGACATCGTATGTTGTATGAGAATAGGTGGGTACGGTGAGCTTCTCAGATGAGTCCTTTATCGATTCTAAAAAATTGACAATAGCTGAGTAGTCAAAACTTTCAGGAAAGCCTTTCCGATGCATTATTCCCAGCTCTACAAGTTTTTGATTTGGAAAGAGAAAACCATCGGTCGATAGCACTTCAACGGAGAGTCCCTTTCCCTGAGCTAGTAATAGTTTTTTAAGAGTTTTAGCAACGGAAGATTTTCCAACTGACACCCCTCCGGTTATACCTAGGATGAAAGGTTTTCTCCCCGACTGACCCCTATTCGATGGTGCTAGCTGAGGGTGTTGGCGTATTAGAATCAGAATTCTTTGCACTAATGGGTGATAAACCTGCTGGATCTCTTCGTTGGTTTGTGGAAGTTCATCAAGAACTGAGCTGTAATCGCCAGAAGGGACGTTGCTCTCATTGGCCCAGTCTGCTCTCATGATGAATTTAAAATCTCTGCCTAAATCATCCACATAAGTAGTTTGGCGGTTTTTTTCTCTAATCGGGCGTCTTGCTTCAATTTCTTAGAGGGTCCTTGAGTGTTCATGAGAGTAGGTAATTGCTAGTCGACTTTTGTTATTCATTGCGACAGACTAGAAGCATGAAGGCTGTTCAGGTTAATAGTGGGGTTGTTAGTGTAGAAAATGTGAGTGAGCCGCGTGGAGAGGGCGTCATTGTCGATGTGCGCTCTGTGGGGATATGTGGATCTGATTTGCATTTGATTGACGCCGGAATGATGTCTGTGATCCCAGGACATGAAATTGCTGGGGTTACGAGGGACGGAACGCAGGTTGCGATTGAGCCGATGTTGTCTTGTGGGCAATGTACGCATTGTGCAGAGGGGGAAGAACCATATTGTCGTGAATCTCTTCCTAATACATTCGGTATCGGGATCAATGGGGGGATGGCTGAGAGGATTGTTGTTCCAGAGAGATTTCTCATACCTTTAGACCGCCGAGTAAAAGTTGAGGATGCTTTCCTAGTTGAGCCTCTAGCAGTGGCAGTTCGAAGCTTGGGAAGAGCCGGGGTCACTGAGGGGGATACAGTTTGTGTCGTCGGGGCGGGCACTATCGGCCTTTGCTGTGTTGCGGTAGCTAAGTATCTCGGGGCTACCGTCGAACTTGAGTCTCGTCACTCACACCAGCTTGAGGCAGGAAGTCGTTTGGGTGCAACTGAGCCTTCAAGTCAACCCGCAAGGGTTGTTATTGAAGCTGCAGGTACTAGCAGCGCTTTATCTCGGGCTATAGAAAAATGTCAGAAGGGTGGAGTTGTCGGCATCCCCTCTACTTACTGGGATCCTGTTGAGATCCCTGCATTGGCGATGGGAATGAAGGAGGTTTCGCTTATTCCCTCTGTTACTTATGGGCATACGACGGGGCAGAGAGACTTTGATGTAGCTATGTCAGTAATGGCAGCTTCGCCTGAATTAGGGCAAGCTGTAGTTACAGATAGGTTTCCGTTAGACGGTGCGGCTGAAGCTTTTGACGTTGCTCGTAATAGATCTCAGGGGGTCATTAAAGTTGCTATAGATGCTCAATCTTAGCGGTGAAAAGGGTATCGATTTTAGTGATATACGTATCGTAAGTATTCATCGTCGAGATAGTGACAAACGGTCTTCTAGGCCATAGATTTACCTTTAATGAGCACTTCGGAGAGAAGCTAATGACAGCTATTGATGTTCAACCAGCCCCATCTATTCGTCCGTGGTGGATGGAAAATGCGGGTTGTCTAGGAAAGTCCCGACTGTTTTTCCCTCCTCCTGGTGAGAGACCAGCAGCTCGAGATCGTCGTGAAACTCGCGCTCGTAAAATCTGCTTAGAATGTAATGTTCTTCATCAATGTCAAGACTATGCTCGCAACCAGAGGGAACTAGGCTTCTGGGGTGGAGAGTCTGAAATAGAGCGTGCGGAAGCTGGCTATGCTCCAACAACTCCAGTAATTGGATTGCGCCGCCACCGAACAGCAGCTAGCAGTTAATACCAACTAGACTTCCAACATGTGTGTTCTGGGTTGTGTCTGGACTAAATGGATTCCTGTATGAGTCCAAAGCTCTTTAAGATTCCTTCAACTGATGGTGTTCAAGTTGCTGTACATGACTACGGAGGTAATGGTCCTGCGATCATTTTCTGCCATGCAACGGGGTTTCATGGCAGATACTGGGACAGCATCTGCTCTCTACTTTTAGAAGATTTTCATTGTATCTCTTTAGATTTCCGTGGTCATGGCGATACGGAAACTCCTAAAGGTACTTCTATGCAATGGGTGGGGATGGCTGAGGATCTCCTTTCGGTAGTCGATCACTTCCAGTTCAAGGAAAGTTTCGGTGTTGGACACAGCATGGGAGGTGCAAGCCTTTTGTTAGCGGAGAGGAAACGTGGACATGTTTTTAAATCATTGTGGCTATTCGAACCGATTGTCATACCCACGGGGCCTCTGGTAGAAAAATTGTCTAGGGGTAATGACCTTGCGACTTCGGCAAGAAAACGAAACGAACGGTTTCCATCTCGTGAAGACGCATTTCAAAGGTATGCCTCCCGGCCGCCTTTTTCAGCTGTTGACAGAGAAGCTCTTCGCTCATATGTCGATTATGGATTTACTGATCATCAAGATGGTGATGTTATTCTTAAATGCCGAGGAGAAGTAGAGGCTCAAGTCTTTGAAAACTCTTCTACCGGACTTTTTGATTCTCTCCCAAATATAAAGGTAATTTCAAAAGTAGCTGGAAGCACTGATCAACAAGGGCCAGCACTCTTAGCACCTGATATCGCTGAAGCGCTTCCAAATGGAAGTTATGAAGAATTTGCTGGTATGACCCACTTTGCGCCTATGGAGGACCCCAAAAGGGTAGCGGTTTCAATAAACAGTTTCTTTAATTAGTGTTTCTTGAGCGTTCTTTCCGATATTGTCAAAGATGTGGACGCAAGAAACTGGTTAGGATTAGAGACTTCGCATAATCCCCATAGATGGCATTTGCCTGTCTCTCGTGGAATTTCTACTGGGCATAGAGCGATGTTCGGTGGAAGCGGATTAGGCGCAGCTATTGCAGCAATGGAGGGAACCAGTGGCAGGCCTCTTGTATGGGCAACTGCACAATATCTTTCGTTTGCTCAAGTTGAAACAATCGTCGACATTGATGTCACTCTTGCGGTTCATGGACAAAAGACCACTCAAGCAAGAGCTGTTGGACATGTAGGTGGTACGGAGATCATCACAGTAAATGCTGCGCTTGGATCTCGTACGTTCCCTCGCGATACAACATATGGTTCTCCCCCTGAGGTAGAACAGCCAGATGGCTGCCCTCTTCGAGAGAGATTTTCTGAGGTTACCGACTCGCTGGATTCGCGAATTGAGCAGAGGTGGGCTCTGCCAGTTGGAGCTAAAAAGCCATCTGAACTTGAGCCTGGCCGAATAGCAGTGTGGAGTAGGATGCCAGAATTACTCGAACCATCAGCGGCATCGTTTGCTGTTCTAGGCGATTATGTTCCGATGGGCATTAGCTTTACGCAGGATGGTCAAGCTGGCTCAACTAGCCTAGATAATACCTTGCGAGTTATTCAGGTTGTACCAAGTGAGTGGTACCTATTAGATATTCGTGTTGATGCGATTTCAAATGGGTTTGGCCACGGGGTCATCCATATATGGTCTATAGATGGAGATTTGTGTGCGATAGGAAGTCAGTCATGTATCGTGAGAAGCCGTAAACCAGGAGAGCATTCCCCACCTAAGCGTCTTGTTGAGGCTTCAGATCAGTTTTCTCCAACAATAAAGAAAGAGTAAATTTTTAGGGGTCATAATATTGGTGCTCTTACTTAAATTGTTTCGCGGTACATAGTGGGATTCCTTTTTCCCTTCGGCTGCTTGCCGCGCTCATCGAATAGGTTGTAGTCAAGTGCTACTTCCGCTGTTGTGAGAACTTGGCCATTCCTTTGAGTCCGATTTGGGTCGGTTGCAAGAGCTGCGATGACTCTCCCCGTGTATAGAGGTGTTTCTGAGTTTTCCTCGTCTAGCTCAATATCTCCCTTTTCAATACTCTCAACGATGAATTCTGTTAGTACCTGACTTGGCCAAAGACCAATAACGCAAAGGCCGTCTTCTTTTCCCTCAACTGCAAAATCTCTTGTTAACCTATCCGTTCCCATTTTTGCGATGCCGTAACTTGCACTCAATGCATACCGCTCTGAACCGCTGGAGGAGATATTTACCATAAACCGAAGTGAGTCAGATTGTTCCATCATTAAACGAGTGGCATATACGCTTGCGACATATGCAGATCTCAATCCAATACCTACCTGGTCATCCCAGATATCTATAGGGTGTTCCCAAAATTTCCCACCCCATACAGGAGGGTTGGGAATCTTGAATGCATTATTTACATGAATATCAAGACGGCCATGAGCTTCGCGGATCGTATCGTAAAGCGCTTCGATCTGATCGTCATAAGCTAGGTCCACTTCCACAGGTATTCCAGTGCCTCCTGCATCATTTACTAATTCAGCTGTTTTATGAATAGTTAACGGACCGTTCCCAGAAGATCTTCCAGTTATGTATACGGTCGCCCCCTGCTCTCCTAGTCCGATGGCAATGCCTCTTCCAATGCCCCTGCTTGAACCAGTTACTATGGCAACCTTCTCAAAAAGTTCTTTATCGCTCATTAGTCTTCCTACTAACCTATGCTTCGAAGGTCAACGACGAATATTAGCGTTTCACTTGGCCCAATTACGCCTCCAGCTCCTTGCTCGCCGTAAGCTTGGTCTGGAGGAATCACTAACCTTCTTCTTCCGCCGACTTTCATTCCTACACACCCTTTGTCCCATCCTTCTATGACTTGTCCGACTCCCAACTGGAAAGTAAATACCTCATTACGTGACCAAGATGAGTCAAATTCCGTCGAATTCGACCATGAGACTCCGACATAGTCCACACTGATAAGTTGGCCTGCAGAACACTCTGGGCCATCACCGATATAGACGTCTTCGATTAGGAGGGTCGCGGGAGGGTCTCCTGGTGTGACTTCGACAACAGGTTTTTCAAAAGTATTCATATCTACTCCTGTGAAGGGAACAAGAACAACTAGCTTGGCTTCAGCTAAGTTAAGTTATGAGCATAACCTAATCAATTATTTTCTTAATGGACCTTCTATCCATTCTTTCTAGAAGGGAGCTCCTACGCTCTCCAAGCTCCTTCCAAGTGAGTGTGGAGACAGTATCTCGGATTCCTGCTACCCGTCGGAATGTAGCATCTGATACATCGTCAGTACCTAGTGAGAATCCGATTTCAGTAGCTACCCGAACTCCATTTTTTCCAAAAAATGATGAGGCTACTTCGAGAAACTCCTGTAGCAAATCCATTTCAGGGTCTAATTCCTGCATGACCGAAGAAAGGTAAGCAAAGTTCTTTACAAATAGCATTAGCTCTTTAGGAATTCTCGCTCCTTCTGCAAGTAGACCTTTTATCAAGTTTCGAAATTCACCGATAAATTCTTCTTCAGAAAGATCAAGCGGGTCAAAGTTATTCCGTTCAAGCTGGAATTCTGAGATGATCAATCCGATGTCGGAATCTGCTGGGAAAGCGCCAAGGTCTTTAATCCCGACAACCTGCGATTCAACATCTCCCGTCATTAGTCCTACAACATATCGCAGAAAAGCTAAACGACGTTCTCCCTCGAGCCGGCCTGTGATTCCAAAATCTACCAGACCAATTTCCCCAGACGGGCTTAAGAAAACATTTCCGGCATGAAAATCTCCATGGAAAACTCCATGGATAACCGCCCCTTCGAGAAGCCCTTCGACCATTTGTCGAAATATCGTTGAAGTCTGTTCGGGTTCGATGCCTGTGATAATTGCTTCACCCAATGAACATCCAGAGACCTTACTCATTACGATAATCTTCTCAGTAACGAGGTTAAGTTCAGGCTTGGGGATTTCCCACTCTTGTTTTTGGCTAGCGGATAGGACTCTCTCAATTTCAAATAGATTTGCTACCTCTAATTTGAAATCAAGTTCCTCACATATCGTTTCGGCAAATAATTCTACGAGAGCTGGGGGATTAGCTAATGCTGCGACTGGAATCTTGCCGACTAGTTTCGGTGCCACCCACGCCATAACTTTTAAGTCATTGGTTACTTTTCTTCTAATTCCGGGCCTCTGTATTTTGATCACTATATTCGTACCATCAGCCAGCCTTGCTTCATGTACCTGAGCTATAGAAGCCGACGCGATTGGTGTTTGATCTAGATCATGAATCTGTTGAAGATCAGGGCCTAATTCTTGTTCAAGGACTTTTGAAATTTTCTTCCACGATTCAGGTGAAACTTGATCTCGACATTTTTTACACTCGGCTACTAGGGCATCGGGGAACACTCCTTCGGCGGCAGAGATTAGTTGCGCTAACTTCACATAGGTAGGGCCTTGAAGTTCAGCCGATTTCCTTAATCGTTCATATAGCAGTTTGTTTCGGATTTCTGGGTTGTCTTTTTTAGATATGAGTTTCCAGCCGATGTAAGCCCTACCAAACCTCAGAACCGTTATCAGTAAACGTCCGAGGGGGGGAAATTTCGGTTTTCGAATAAGGCTAGGGATAGAGCTCCTGACAGCTTTTCGTGATTCTGCTGCTTCACGTACCCATTCATCTATTTCGGAACTGTATGTTATTTCGCTATTACTAACGGGTTGTTTAAGAGTTGAGCCGAAAGTTTCATCTAGCGTAGAAATTTTTTTAGATTTTGGATCTTCTAAGATTCGTATCTCAAGTTTTGAAGGTCCCCATATTCCCATTGATAGAGGTTTCCATGTGATTGGAGACGTTAATTCGTATGCAGGAACCATCTCAACAAATGCGCTAAGCGCCTCTTGTAACTCAGCCCGGGCTAGTGAGGCTCCTAAACAATGGTGGGCACCAGATCCGAATGCTAGATGCGGGCAGCCGCTTTCTCTTAAAATATTAAATTCATACCCCTGACTCTCTGCTTCGGAGAGGCCTCCAGCATGCAGTCCAAGTAAAACTGTTGAGCCAGCTGGGAAAAGGACCCCGTCAATTATCTGGTCTTTTGTTGCAAGTCGACCTGTCGTCCTTACTGCGCTTATGTATCTCAGGGACTCTTCAACGGTGGCTGGGACAAGGGAAGGGTCCTGTCGTAATGCTTCGTATTGGTCGGGGTGGTCAGCTAAAACTGCCAAAATAGCGCCAAGTTGATTTCTGGTCGTGTCAGTCCCGGCAAGTAATATCGCTTCGACCATGGCGCTCAATTCATCATGTGAGAGCTTGTCTTCGTTATAGTGACTCTGAACCAGGTCGGAGAGCAGGTCATCTTCGGGTTTAACAGAACGCTTCAAAATTAGATCCTGCACATATGAATCTAATTCTCTTTGGGCTCGTGTTATTTCACCTAGGCGTGGGATGACGGATTCGACGTCTGCGTCTAAAGCAGAAAATATGATGTCAGCCCACTCATCGAATAATTTCCAGTCACCGTCATTAACTCCGAGTATTCTGCAGATAACTGGAACAGGATACGGTCGGCAGAACTCAGAGACCATTTCCGCTTCTCCTTTTTCTTTTATGTCATTGAGGAGATTCGTCGCATGGTCACGCATGAAGTTTCTATGTCGGTTTGTATTCCCAGAACTAAATGACGAGTTGACCAGTCTTCTAAGACGTTTATGGTCTTCTCCTTCAACTGATAGCACGTTTGGTCTCATCTGAACTGTTGAAGGAACCTCGGGTATTATTTTCTGAGCTTGTTCAAGCATCTTGTTTAGATCCGGTCCGCCTTCTTGCATCTGGTCGAGCATTGAGAAGCTAGATAGCAGGGATATCCATTCAGGGTTACGCAGAATATTCTTTATCTGTTTGTAGCCTATGACTAGCGGCCCAGCTGGAGTCATTACAATCCAGCCTTTTTCAGATACATCCTGGCTTGCCGCAAGAATCTCTCCGAAATTTGAAGTAGGGATATCAACGTAAGGGATAGAGCCGGGTTCAGTTATGTCGATTAAGTCCATCGAATCCGATCTGTCGTGTTTTGGCATGTCATGTAATACCCTCTGATTAATTGGGTTTCGTAGTGGGTTTTTTATGGCAAAGAGTTAATTACCAAAAGTTGATTTCATGTATTTAAGAAATCAGCTGGCTTTGAGCTGTCAATCAGAGTATCAACTTCGAAAGCCCCATCCAAAGAAACGCCTATGGAGAATTGTTAAGCCAATAGCTTGCTAACTTGCAGCGCGGCTTAGAGCTTCTTCAAGGATATTTCGAGCGATACTTGGGCACTCTGCAAGTAGAGTGTTGAACTCGCTTCTAGTCATGGCCAATATTGTCGAATCTTTTGCAACTCGTACAGTAGCTCCGCGCGGTTCGTTAAGAATCACTGCTCGTTCTCCTACTACAGCTCCTGGGGAGGCAGAGGCGATTAGCTCGCCGTCGCGTTCAATGAGTAGTTGTCCTTGTACTAGGAGGAGAACTTCATTTCCGAAAGCTCCTTCTCGCATAAGTACGCTTCCTTCTTTCACGTCGATCCTTGTGCTTAGTCTGCTTAAGACTTCGAGTTCGGAGACGCTTGCACTGTCAGCGAATGCAAATTCACGGTATTGAAGGTAGTGTGGTTCTTTTTTAAACATCTGTTTCTCTTTTCTCTTACGTTCTCAGTCAAAGTTTCTGACCTCTTTATTGTGGCC
Organism: Actinomycetota bacterium; assembly: GCA_902529525.1. Classification (GTDB taxonomy): domain Bacteria; phylum Actinomycetota; class Acidimicrobiia; order Acidimicrobiales; family UBA8592; genus UBA8592. The sequence goes on along the minus strand of CABZWT010000022.1, from coordinate 1,728 downwards.
TATTTTTTTGGGAATAGCTTTGAAAATATGCGTGTCTTGTGTCACTTGTGATGCAAGTCACAGAACGTTGAGGAAGGGCTTTCGGCGGGACTTTAAGGCATGACTAACTTCATAAACACACCACTGGATGGGATACAATCGCCTATTGTTAGAGGATGGATGAAGGTGTTATGGATTTCGTTGACAGCAAAGGGCTGGTCTCACGTCAAGACTGGTTAGAAGCTGTCAAGAAGGTTCTAGGAGATAGTGATTTTGATCAAGTTCTGGTGAGTGACCTTCTCGGTGGTATTCGCGTAGAACCTCTTTATACAAGCGACTTTCCTCCTGCTAGTTCTAATTCCTCGAGAGGTGGGCCACTTCCCGATACTGGGGTCAGTAGACGTTCCTCTAATATTTCCGGGCAGGTCAATGGGTGGGAAATTCGTCAGAAACATTGGCTCGTGGATCCAAAGAAAACCAACAAATCAATTTTAGAAGATTTAGAGAGAGGCGTGAACAGCATCGAGCTGATAGTGGGAGATGGAGAAGAGACGGGGCTAGGTAGTGCATTATCAGGTGTTTTAATGGATGTTGCCGCTATTGCACCTATCGGCTCCGGTGACAATGTTAAGACTGCTAGAAAATTTCTTGAATATGTGCAGAGTTCGGACGTGAGTGAACAAGCACTTCTGGCTGATTTAAGTTGTGACCCTATAGGTGCTCTAGCATCTCAGGGAGGGGTTAAAGGCGGAATAGAGTCATCTCTCAGTCAGGTTGGCCTACTAGCTAGTGACGTTTCAAAGTCGTTTAAGAGCGTAACAGCAGTTCGAATTGACGGAACGTTATACGCTCATGCAGGAGCTGACCCAGTAACAGAGTTAGCTGCAATGATCTCGACAGGTGTCACTTATCTTCGGGCTTTGACTGATGCCGGCCTAAGTATTGAAGATGCCTTCCGCCAGATCCTTCTTGGGGTTTCTGTAGGTTCGGATCAATTCCTTGACATAGCAAAAATTCGTGCTTTGCGAGAGCTATGGAGATACATCGGAGATTCATGTGATGTGGAGGAAACACCAGCAAGAATTCAGGCTTCAACTTCCTCGTCTATGATCACGAAAATAGATCCCTGGGTGAATATCCTTCGAACTACTGTTGGATGCTTTGCTGCAGCTATAGGTGGTGCAGATCTAATCACTATCGACCCATTTGATAGTGCTATAGGCATTCCAAATGACCTTGGGTTACGGCTTGCTCGTAATACGCATCTTGTTTTGATGGAGGAGGCGAATCTTCATCGCGTTATCGACCCTGCTGGAGGCTCATGGTATATCGAATCTTTAACTGATCAACTTTCTGAGCTGGCTTGGGAGAAGTTTCAAGAAATCGAAAGTAATGGTGGGATAGTTGACGAGCTTAAGGCTGGAAATTTGCAAGATGATGTTCTCGAAACGAAGTTAGAGATCCAGAAAAGGATTGCTGATGGAAACCAAGTCGTAGTCGGAGTAAACCAATTTATGTTTGATGATGGGAATGGGTTATTGAGAGAACCCCACCCCAAATTGCCTGATCGCTCTGTTTTTGAGGATGAGGTAAAGTCACTCCAGCCTTACCGTCAAGATGAAGGATTTGAGAAACGATGATGCAGATCATTTGCTGTTGGAAGATTAGATTATGATTCCAGATTTCTCTACTATTCCTTTTCAACCTAATCGGTCTTCGCAGGATGGTCTTCCTGAGTGGGAGGGGGCC
>CABZWT010000021.1:0-21091 GCA_902529525.1 Actinomycetota bacterium | reverse complement strand
GACTGGGTTTCTTCTATTTGTCTTCCATCTTCGTTCATAATGTCTCTGAACATGACACGCCCGTATTCTTGGCTAAAGCGCTCAGCGGCATTAGTGGATTTCGGGAAACACGTAGTGGAAAACCAATGGGTTTTATCTGCTGCTAACGGAATGAATTGATGCGTGAAGTAGCTTCCCTGCGTTACCGCTAAGAAGAAAGAGGGGAAAAATACCTGCAACTCGAAGGACCAGTCACTACTTCCTGTCGGGTTAACTCCAGGTGGCGCGAGAGCTGAGGATACTTCTTCGCCGTCAACCATTGAAGCACTTGCAATAGTTGCCCCATACCCATAGGCCTGCATGGCAAGTGGGCTTGGCATATGTTCCATATTGCCAAAAAGTGAAGCTCGGGCATGGCGGCCAACAATGGCCATGTCAATGAAACGCGTGTGTGGATTCGCTTCGCTGATGTATGCATCTGGGAGTGAACGATTGTGTTGGAATGGCGTATGGCAAACTTCTTGGAAAGCATCTTTCACTAATTTCCAGTTTGCATTAACTACCGTTTCAAATGTGAAGACTTGACCCGATGTCTCCGCGAAAGGGTAACCGTGAAGTCCTTTCCCTAAATCACCCATGTATTCTTCAAGGGTCTCTTTCGGAGAAGGGTCAACGTTGACGAATATGAATCCTTCCCAGGTATCGACACTTACCATGCTCAGACCCAAACACGATTTATCGAGGTTAAAGTAATTTTCTTCATCTGGAACGACTATGAGATCCCCATCGTGATCATACGTCCAACCGTGAAAACGGCAATTAAAGGATCGGGCGTTCCCAGACTCTTCGTAGGCCATTTTATTTCCTCGATGAGAGCACACATTATGAAAGGCATTGAGGCCGCCATCTTTACTGCGGACGATCACAATGGATGTATCGCAAACAGGAACTTCTTTGACGACGTAATCACCAGCTTTAGGGATGTCTTCGATTCTTCCTGCATTAAACCAGCACTTTTTGAAAATGTATTCCTTTTCTAGCTGGAAGTACTCTTCGGAATAGTACGGCTCGGTCGAGATTTCGTCTGTTCCCATTTCTGGGTAGAGGTCATGGTACCGAGCCTCAGATGCGTATGGGTTGTCTTCTACTGCTGTCATAATTTCCCTTCCCCTGGAATTATTTGTGTTATTTAATGATCTAGACCTGTCGCCTCATTCAGCTCATCAACGCCATCTTCAGGGACGATGTTGTGTTCTTTCGTAGTCTCAGCTTCAACTAACTCTACGAGTTTGTCAACAACCGCCTGTGGGTCCATTTGATCTGTTGTAGCTGCGCTTCGCATCATGGTAAACATTTCCATGTTCGGCGACTGCAACGAGTCTTCTCCGAACCATTCCCACATTGATTCCGCCATGGAATCATTGAATCCCGTGTCATGAGGTCCAGGGTTAATTAAAGTGACATCCACCCCTTGTGGTTCTAGTTCTATACGCATGGCCTTGGCCATACCCTCGAGAGCGTGCTTGGTCATGTTGTATGGGCCAAAGGCGGGAAATGAATGTAGCCCACCTATCGAAGACATCATGATTACTCTTCCATCACCGCGCGCTATCATCCCTGCGAGCACTTTTTGCGTTATTGACAATGTGCCAAAGACATTGACTTCAAAGATCGCCCGTATACGTTCCATTGGTACATCGGCCATCGGGCCCGTTTGACCCATGGCCGCGTTGTTTATAAGTACGTCAATATCCCATTGAGCAACTTTGTCGACATCATCTGTGGTGATGTCGATCTTCTCAACTTGTAGCTCCGGATGAGCCGCCGCAAGCTCAGCGGCTTGTTCTTCAGTTTCAGTCGTGGCAATAACGTTGTGGCCACGTTCAGCTAAAGCAATGCTTGCTCCCTTGCCGAAGCCTGATCCCGCACCAGTTACTAGTACCGTCTTTGCCATAGTTTCCTTCCCAAATTGGGTATCGGTGACGACTGGTGTCTATGCTGCAGCTTCTGCTTTTGTGGCATTATGCGCGTCAACGATTGCTTTAACCTCTCGCCACGTATACGTAGGGCCTTCTGTCCCATCTTCATTCATGAAAATCGCGCCGTTAGCCACATGAACAAAATAGATCGTATCAGTATCATGTTTGGTAGCTTCATGAACGGCTCCCGCTGGCTCATAGATGTACCCACCTTCGAATGCGACACCGCCACGGTATTGCAGGTCACCTTGAAGCACAAAAACCACTGTTTCACCCAGGTGGGTGTGTGGAGGAATAATTGTTCCGGCTTTGGACTTTATAAGCGCCGTGTAACTTCCATTTTCTTCACTGATCCGAAGAATCATCATGGCGTTCTCTCCTGGTTCACTGTTAGGCAAACCGAGGTCGATCCACTCACCATTCTTCGTATCAATCATGATTTCAAGATCTTCATTCATATTTTTCCCCATCTCATTAAACATGAGGGCACCTAATGCTGTAATTAAGGACCCATTACCAACCATGTGGTTGGTAAATTAAGTATTACATAATCGCCTGTGGTTCGCAATTGACGAAAAATCAGAGGACTTTATCGAAGAACGGCAGCCTAATTCCTTCTCTCGGCCATGGAAATGAGCGCAGAGTCCCCGAATCTGAACAGGTGATAAAAGCTGTCTGGTGATCCTTTCCACCAAAACATATATTGGTTGTCATGGGGTCACCTGTTGGTATGATGCTGGCTTCCCCTTCAGGCGAAATTTCACAAATACCTCCTGAGTCTTTAGCCATTGAGCCTAACGATAGAACACCAACGTTTACATACCCACTTGCATCTACGGCCATTGAGTCGAAACGAAGACCATCCGATAAAGCGTAGAGCAGTTTCGATCGCGGTCGTTCGCCATCCCCGCTATCAAGTTGACCCGGTCCGGTAATCGCCCATTGGTAGATCCTACCTGTGCTTGTTTCTGCAACATAGAGGGTGGAGCCATCTGGAGATATACCTATTCCATTTGGGGTGATAAGAGGGTAAATGACTTCTTGGATGTTTTGGCCGTCGATTGATGCATAGTACACGCCTCCATGGTCATGAACACGAGGCCATGTCTTCCCTAGATCCGTGAACCAGAATCCCCCACTTTCATCAAATATGATGTCGTTGGGGCCTCGAAGACTATGCCCGTTGCATTCACGGTAAAGGTCTTCTATTTCTCCGGTTTGAGGATTGACACGCTGAATCGACCCTCCGACATATTGTCGAGGCATTTGCGAAGCGAACCGTCCAGATGGGTCTGTTTCATCATCGAATCCCCCATTGTTACAAACATATATGAACCCGTCGGGACCGATCGCTGCTCCGTTTGGTCCCCCACCCAGATCAGCTACGACACTGACAACGCCTTCCGTATCAACTCGGCTGAGGGTTCCTCGTGCAAGTTCGACTAAGACAACACTCCCGTCGGGCATAGCTATAGGACCTTCTGGGAAACATAGATCTGTGGCAAGTGTTTTCATTTAGTCTTTAGGTCCTTCCGGTTGGCCGCCACAGCGGAAGCGCCATGGACTCATCTATCCGTATTGCGTAAGCTTCAACGTTTTGCCCAACATGAACATTGTCTATATCCACCTCAGTAATGTTCCCCATGAGGCGGACACCTTCAGGGAGATCAATCATAGCGAGGATGAAAGGAGTGAGATCTGAGAATGGTTCGACTCCATGTCTTCGAACAATCGTGAAGGTGTATACCTGTCCTTTCCCCGATGTTTCAATCCACTCTGGGGATTGCCCGCATGACGTGCAAAGCGTTTTTGGTGGGAATTGTGTATGCCCGCAGTCTGGGCATTTTTGTATGATGAGCTTGCCTTGGGCAGCCGCTTCAAAATACTCGCGGTCGATGGGGCCCGGCTCCATGGCCCCTCGGGTCCAAGGTTGGTCGTCAATAATGTCCATCAACGCCGGTCCCTTCCTAATATTGTGGTCCCGATATAAGAAAGTAACCCTCCGCAGCCAGCCGTTAGAGCGAGTTCGCAATCAGGAACTTGAGATTCTCCGCCGTGGCCACGAAGCTGGCGAACTGCTTCAGTAATGAGCATGGTTCCTCTCATACCAGAGTGGCAGCTGGACAATGACCCGCCATCCGTGTTCATCGGAAGTGACCCACCCCTGCGCAGATGGCCTTCTTCCACGAACGCTCCGCCTTCACCTTTTCCACAAAACCCATGGTCTTCAAGAAGTAAGAGAGCTGTGATTGTAAATGAGTCGTAGAACTGAATCGTATCTATGTCTGCTGGCTGAACACCGGCTTGTCTGTAGGCTTCCTGACTGCTTACGGTTCCAGCAGTAGTACTGAAGTCCGGCATAGAGTGAATGTGCCAGTGCGAATTAGCTCCAGCTGCTCCAAGCACATGGATCGGGGATTGTTTCAGGTCCTTTCCACGTTCCTCGGTCGTGATGATAAATGCCGCTCCTCCATCGGAAACCACACAGCAGTCAAGTAAATGAAGGGGGTCGGCAATCATTGGGCTGGCAAGGACGTCATTCACCGTGAGTGGTTCTCGGTACATGGCATTTGGGTTCATGCTGGCGAACTCTCTGACTCCTACTGCTATGTCAGCGAGCTGCTCGGGGCGTGTCCCATATTCATCCATGTGTCTGGTAGCAGCTAGGGCGTAGCACGTTGCGATGGTGCTTCCGTATGGCTGCTCGTAGAGAAGCGGTCCGGATAATCCGTCGTCAACTGCGAGACCGCCTGTGCCAAGGGTCCGCCCATAGCGCGTAAGGAAATCTGACCCGTACGCGAATAGGATTGTTTCTGCTCGCCCTTCACGGATAGCAGCAATGGCGTCGGGAATTTGGAATTGGGCGGCTGAACCTCCGGTATAGGTTGTATTGAGCCATCTCGGGGCTAGCCCCAAGTGTTCAATAGCTTCGACATGCAATTCTGGGTCTGTGGGCATGGCGGCACAGGCAAAACCGTCAATGTCACTAAGAGTGAGACCACTATCTTGCAAAGCTCGTTGAGTAGCCTGAGCGATGTGCATGAGAGAGTCAAGGTGGGGGGCTTTGGGGTAATCTGATAGTCCGATTCCGACGATGACCGGTTCCCGAGACATACTATGCACCTAATTTTTTCTTTGTAGCTATTTCACGAAGGTCAAGTTTCGATATTTTGTTCGAAGCTGTTAAGGGGAACGTGTCGAGGATTTCAAAGTATCTGGGTACTTTGAAATTCGCCATGTTTTCGCGGCACCATCGATGAAGGGCCTCTGGATGAATTTCTTCACGTAAGATCACGAATGCGCACCCCACTTCACCTAGGCGGTCGTCTGAAACACCTATAAGTGCAACGTCCCGAATACTCGGGTGTTCTCGCATTATATCTTCTACTTCGGCGGGGTAAACGTTGAATCCTCCGACGATGATCATGTCCTTTATGCGGCCTAGGATCTTGAAGTAACCTTTTTCATCACACGTTCCGAGATCACCAGTGTGCAACCAGCCTTCATGGTCTATAGCTGCCGAAGTTGCCTCATCGTCATCGAGGTAGCCGTCCATGACTGCATACCCGCGGACAACGATCTCCCCTTTTTCTCCGGGGGCTAAAGGATTATTTTTCTCATCTACGATACGAACTTCCAAATCTTTGGATGCTTTGCCGATTGTTGTCGCAATAGTTTCAGGACTATCGGAGGCTACCGTGTTGGTTGCTGTTCCGCATTCGGTCATGCCATAAGCTTGAACTACTCGGTCGAATGTGAGTTCGTCCAGCATTTTTTGTATGAGGTCGACGGGAACATCTGCTGATCCTGTGAGTGAGAAGCGAAGCGAATGCATGTCGTATTCGGATAGTCGCGGATGTTCAAGAAGGGAATGAAAGATTGTCGGCGGACCCGGGAAATAGGTAATGCCTTGATCCTGGATGAGTTCCAGCACTTGATCGACATCAAAAACAGGAAGCGGGTACACGGTGGCTCCACTGAATAATGCAGGAACCCAACCCCCCGTGTAGCCGAAAACATGAAAAAAGGGGTTTATAACCAGCATTCGATCTGCATCTGTAAGATTATTCTCTTCTATCGTGTTAAATGTCTGACGGACTGTCGGCCCATGTAGATGTCGGACTCCTTTGGGCTTTCCTGTGCTTCCCGATGTGAACATAATGTCGCACAGTGTCGAAGCCGAAATATCTTTAAAGTTACGGGTACGATGATCGCCATCATTGCTTTCAGCTGACGATAGGAAGGAGGAAAGTGAATCTTCTTTCGCCTCATCTCCATTGATGTTGATGATACGAATGTCGGGCCCTCCTTCTTGTCTTATTTTTGCAACTACGGCTTCGCCTTCTATCCCCATAAAGCCATCAGCAGTAAATAGCATCTTTGCTTTTGTTTTTTGGAGGGGATATGCGGCTTCACTAGGCTTGTATCGAGTGTTGATGGGAACGAGCGCCGCTCCAACCGATTGAAGTCCTAACGCAATCACGATCCATTCCGCTGAGTTCGGTGCCCATAGCCCTACACGATCTCCTGTTTGGACGCCCGCTGTTAGAAAAGCCTTCGCGCAATTCGTGATACTTACATCTAATTCTCTGTAGGTAACACGTTTGTCCCCTTCAATGATTGCGTCTTTGTCCGGGTTCTTCAGGCAGACGTTATGGATGACTTCAGGTATGGTTTCGTAGCTATCCACTAGAGACCCCAAGAAGGATCTTGAGTCCTTTTACTTCGTCTTGTGGTTTCCGCATCTGGTCTACCCTTGTTTTCGTATACCACTCAGCTTTCGCTAATCACTCCAGAGTCATGTACATCAACAATCTCATCTTCTGTTAGCCCAAGAATATGTCTGAGCACATGTTCATTGCTTTCTCCCAGAGTAGGCGCTGGCTTTCTGATTGGTGTTCTTTGGCCGTTGACGCTCCAAGGTGTGGCAACAATGTTGCGCTCGCCGGTGATTGGATGCAAACAGGCCTGCCGGACGTCGGTCCCTGTGAAAATCTCTGAATGCTCAGTCTGACCGAGGTCCTCTACTTTGGTTGCAATATTTCCGTCGGCTCTAACTTGCGCTAGCACTTCATGTGTTTGTGTCTGATTGACCCATTCTTTAAGCGTGTCGAGTGAATGGAATGGCGCATCTGGTTTTGATGATGAATCTATTGAGATGGCCACGAAGTCTCCTTCAAGAGTTTCGAAGATGCCCTCGCTTGATGATTTTTGGGCATTTGGTCTTTCTGGAGTTTGCATCAGGCTGGCGACGGCTTCTATCTGTGAACATTCGTACGTTGCTCCGACGCCTGATTTTCGAGCGTGGAGGCTGCCGGCCAATGCGGCGAAGACGCCAAAGAGCGCTGCGTTGGGGTCGCTCATAACAAATGTTGGGGAGCCGATGAATTCATTGTTTTGGTCAATGACATGATTTTCATAACCGCCTAGTGCTGAGAGCATGAGGCCATAAGAGCGAAGAGATTCGATTGTGCTTCCGCGGCCGGTAGCGCTGAGAGAGATTGAGACTAGTTTGCTATTGAGTCTGTCAAGTTCTTCGGCTGGAAGCCCGAGGCGATCAAGTGTTCCAACGGTGAAGTTTTCCAGAAGAACATCTGATTCAGCAATAAGGTCTTTAACGAGTTGGAGTCCTTCTTCGTGCTTTAGATCGGCGGCGAAACCTAGCTTGTTGCGGTTGAGGCTTTGAAATGAATATGAGGATTCTCGGCGGATCGTTTCAGGTAGGGAACCTCGAAGTCGTTCAACGCCTCTGGTGCGGTATAAGTCGAAACGTTTATACCATTCAACCTTGACAACTTCTGCGCCAAGGTCGGCGAGATGTTGGCCCATCATGGGGCCGGCCCATACCCAGCAAAATTCTATAACCCTTAGTCCTGCCAAGGGAAGGTACACGGCAGACATACGCCCCTCTGCGTCAGTAATCGCATAAACCAACCATTCGGTTGATTTATCTAGATTGGCTCACAGAGTGTTAAATTGTCAAGTCTATGCCCTGATCAGAGCTGAAAAAAGGTGACAATAGTCGAAGCTACTTAGAAGGAGTGAACTGGATTTACGAGGTTTACTTCTCTTGAAAGAAGCTAGTCTTTTTCGTTGATGGTTCCATTGAGGATGACCGAGAGGATAGCGTTGCGGATCTCATCTTTATCAAAGCGCGTGCGCTCTGGATCGTACCATTCAACGAGCCAGGCAATCATGCCAAAGAGAAGTCGGGATAGGAGAACGGGATGTATGTCATCTCTGACGTCGCCGCTTGTTTGAGCTGCTTCGATGATGGCTGAGAGTCTTCTATCGTGTTCTCGTCTTCGTTCTGTAATTTGTTCTCCTGTGACGCTGTCGGGTTTCTGTCGAAGGACAAGGCTGACTTTGCCAAGGTCATTTAATGTCTGATCGATAGCGAAGGTTAGGGCATCGATCAGTGCTTCTCTTTTGTTGTCTTTTGCTTCTGCTTCTGCCATGTTTGTTTCGGCATCGCTTTGCGCTTCGCTTGTAAGTTTGCCTAGGAGATCTTCTTTGCCAGAGACGTAGTGGTACAGACTAGATTTGTGAAGCCCGACGCTGTCAGCAAGTTGTTGCATGCTCGCACCGTCGTATCCCTCTACTAAGAAAAGGTCGGCGGCGGCCTCTAAGAGGCGTTCTAAGTTTTTGGGGTCTGTTTGCCTTGGCACGAAGTTCTCCCCTAGTTCTTTCTTGTTTGAGGTGTTGAGGTTCTATTCATCTGTTAGCTGTCTTCCGCTAGCCGATCCCATGCGTCGCCGCGTCCCCGTTCACGGAGGGCATGGCGTTCTATTTCTTGCTTAGTGATTGTTCGGGGGAATTCGGTTACGTACTCGATGAATCTGGGAACCTTGAAATAGGCGAGGTGGCCCTCGCACCATTCGACGACTTCTTCAGGCTTAAGGTCCTCGCCGTCTTCGAGGTGGATATAGGCCTTAATGTCTTCTTCTCCTAAATCTCCGGGAACGCCCACGATGGCACAGTCTTTTACCGCTTCATGGCTGGTGAGTACTTTCTCGACTTCAAAGGCAGAAACGTTTTCACCGCGAACACGGACCCAGTGTGCTTGACGCCCGACAAAGTGGAGGTAGCCACCGTCGTCGAGGTACCCAATATCGCCGCTGTGATACCAGAGATTCCTCCATGCTTGGATCGTTTCCTTTGGTTTATTGATGTATTCGAGCATGAAGCAGTTCGCTCCATTTGGTCGTAGAAGGATCTCTCCTTGTTCTCCAGTTGGGACAGGGCAATCGTTTTCGTCCACGATGGATATGTCAGCCCATCCGTAGGTCTTTCCGCAACTGTCTTCTGTTTTGTCGTCAATGCGTTCACTGCACAGAAGGACGCCGACTTCTGTCATTGCGTAGACTTCGAGGAGGGGAACCCCGAAGCGTTCCTCGAATTCATTTCGAAAAGCTGATCGAACCTGGCCTGAGGCGATTCCGATGCCAACTCGTACTTGGTGGTCTCGGTCTTGCGGAGATGGGTCTCGGGTTAGAAGTGCAGAAATCATCGTTCCGATAGGATCGATGATCGTTGCTCCAGTTTCTCGGGCTATGTCCCAATATTTTGAGACACTGAACCATTTGGTCATCACTCCTGTTGTTCCACAATAGAGGGGCCCCATGACTCCGAATTGTTGTCCACCAACATGAAAGAAGTGTGAATTGGCGAAGTGGACGTCGTCTGGTTGGGACTGGGTTATTTCTTTGTAACGCTCAGCAGCTCCTATGTAGTGGAGGTGTGGTGCCAGTACGCCCTTGGGCATGCTCGTGCTTCCTCCGGTGTAGATAATTGACATGGGGTCGTTGGGGGCAATTTCGACATCTGGCAATACATTGTCACCTTCATAGAGGTTATCGAAGGGAATAAAGCCATTTGTATTTGAGCCGCGCCATAGAATCTCGACAGGCTGGTGGGTGAAGTTCGGTCGGGCTTCTTTGTAGACGTCGATGAGGTCGTTGTCCACAATCAGCACTTTTGCGTTCGTATCGCCGAGACTGTAGACGAGCTCGTTAGGAGCAAGAGATACGTTGAGAGAAGCAAATATGGCTCCGAGTTTGACACATGCGTACCAGACGGCTGCGTGGTCGACAGAGTTGTACATAAAGGTTGCTACGACGTCGCCTTTGCCGACGCCGTACTCGATGAGGGTGCTTGCGACTCGGTTTGACCGTTCATCGGCATCTGTGTATGTCAAGGTTTCACCATCACAAATCAAAAGTGGTTTGTCACCGAGTGCGGTTCGTGCGAGGAAGACATCCCGCATGTTTGTATGTTCGATCTCAACTCCGTTTAGTAACACTTTTCTCCTGTTCAAGTGGTTAATTGGAATCTGGGTTTTGTGTCCATCTCTCAGCGTCTCCCCCGAAGAGGGGCAGCGATACTGGTCCATGTTCATCTGAAGGTAGGGCCACTAGAGCCGTCCCCCTCGTACTTAAATCATCAAACTGATTTCTTCCTTCTATTTCTAGAGCAACAAAGGGGTGTTGATCAAACCACTTATCCGTGATTTTTGCTGAAAAGAAAGTTGTGTGGCCGACGAGGTTCGGTCTAAGCACATCGACATTGACTTCAGCTAGGTGGGCGCTATCCCCCATCCAATCGGTGATCATCTCTATGACCCATGCAATTCTGTGGAGGCCGACATCGTACGCTCCTCCCATTCCAACGTCTTTTCCCTCTTTGGAGGAGAAGTGGCCTCGGGCTGCTGAGTCTTTGGCGCCTGTTTCCTTGTTGATCTCATAGTCGTCGTGGCGTCGCCGGTACCGTACTGCATCTCCATGGGCTCCGCCGTAGTGAAGTGCTCCTTGCGCTCCGGTATACCATTGAAAGATCCGGTTAAGCGTTAATGGCTGGCTCACGGGTCCAACTACGTCATCAACGTGGGTTTCTTCCCATATTCTGTCTAGGTTTCCGCGACGAGATTCTGTTGTGAGTTGAGGACTGTAGCTAGCTTCGGGGGCTGGCCGTTGTGCTTTCTCCTTCTTCGTTTTGGGTTTTTTGTTTTCTCGTCTTGGCGTTCGAGCTACCCTGCCTTCAGCAAGGCACAAAAGGGACCCGTCGTCTCTTCGGTATGTGATCTCACCGGTTTGCAAGACCCACAATCCAAATCTTTTTCCGGTTTTCTCCTCCATTTTTGTGAATACGACCAATACATCAAATTTGTCGTCGACCCGAATCACGTCATACCAACGCCACCTTGTCCCAGCGTAGATCCATTGCACCCCAGGTAATTTCGGGGCGACAATGGTTGCGTCAACGGAATACAGGAAGCTGGGCGGGGCAAGCAGACTTTCCCATCGGGTCCTCGAAGCGTAGTCCGAATCACGCCAAAGCGGATTTTTGTCGCCAACCCCGTCCGCGAACTGTCTTATCGCATCTTGCGTGGCATAGTCATTCCACTGCATCCTGTCGCGACGCAGCGGTACACCAAGAAGTTCTCGGGCTTCTTGGATCGATTCTTCGTCGATCACTCCCCATCGCTCAGGGGTAACGGTCACAGCGTTATCGGAATTTCGGGATAACGTCTTCTGCGAATTGGGCAAGCACGCGGGCGTTTTGTTCCCGAGTGTTGTATGGGGGGAAATGCAGAATGAGTGAGTCAGCTCCGGTGACTTCTTCCATGTACTTGATCTTCTCAATAACGCTTTCGGGAGATCCGTAGATGATGGTATCTTCTCGGAGTTTCTCATAATCGGCGCCTTGAAGTTCTTCTTGGCTGGCTTCGGAAACTTTTCCAAGGTAGCCAGATGATGCAGCTCCGGTGAAGGAGTCGACGTGCTTCACGACTGATTCTTCTGCTTCTTCTTTTGCTTGCTCATCAGTATCGGCAACATAGACCATTCGGCCGATGCCGATTGTTCCATGTCCTGGGTTAGCGTTGTAAGGCGCTTCTGTTTCGTCACACTTTTGCAAGTAGTACTGGCATTTCGGTGCCAATTCGGAGATGGGTGTGAGCGTGGATGTCAGCAAACCGAGACCGTAACGGGCGCAGTTGTCAATTGATTCCTCACTTGATGCCCCCATGTACATGGGAGGGTGTGGCAATTGAACTGGACGTGGGAGGATTTCATAGTCTCCGGTGATCTTATAGTTCGGGAGGTATGTTCCTTGATGGTCAATTTGGTGTGTGTGGAAGAGTTCCATCATCACTTCGAGGGCTTCTGCCTGATATTTTCTGCGGTTTTCAAAGTCAGCACCTAGGGCTTCGAATTCATGTTCGCGATACCCTGATCCGATTCCGAAGGCGACACGGCCGTTGGTCAAAATATCTACAAAGGCGATATTTTCTACGAGCCGGACGGGGTTGTGTAGCGGCGCAATCATGACTCCGCTGCAGAGGGTGATATTTTCGGTCTGCGAAGCGAGGTACGAAACGTACATGAGAGGATCAGGAAGGATTCCATATCCCGTGCTTGCATGGTGCTCAGCTATCCAGCACATGTCATAGCCGCGTTGATCTGCTTCGATGATCTCTTTTGTTACTCTCTCATGGATTTCACGGTAGGGGTATTCTTCTCGTTCCCTGTCTGGCTGTGAGATCTCTATAATTCCAAATTTCATAATGTCACCTTTTCAGTTATCAATAATACTCGTTGTTCTTTCGCTTTCCGTCAATGGCCAGCTCCAACCAAATCACCATTTTTTTCGTTTCCGTTTGAAGCACCACGAGGGATAATTTCAAAAGGAAGATTTGCAGTTTGGTTTTCGTTGAAGGTGCCAGATCGGGTTATTCCCCGTTCAAGCAGTTCATTAGCGGAATAGACGGGCGCAAGCGTTGCCCCGGTGCGTACTGATTTGTCTAGAAGTTCATCACGGCCGAAGTCAGAAAGGGCGTCGGTTAGTAATTTATCGACTTCCTCGGGATTGGCTGCTAACTCGAATGGGTCATCAAATCTGGGGTCATCCGCCCATTGTGGTCGGCCGATAACATCGCGGATAGCTTCCCAGTCTTTCCGGGAGCGACCGACAATACCTACATGGCCGTCCTTGCATGCGAAGTACCCCTGCGGGTAAATACCGCCATGTTCAACAGCGACACTTCCATTTCTTCTCCACCCTTGTTCAACTTCAGCGTGGTTTCCGGCGTTCTGGTCGGCAAAGGAGCGAAGAATATCTGCACTGGCGATATCGACTCTTCGACCAGGGATAGTGTTTCCGAGTTCTATGCCCAATAGAGCCGAAAGCGCCCAGTTGGCTCCGATAAGCCCACACCACTTTTCGGGTATATCAATCGGTAGGGCCAGTGGAGGTCCATCAGCATGTCCTATGACCCAAGATACTCCGGCTGCAGCTGCCGCGTGTAGGCCGTTACCGTCCCAGCCTTGTTGGAAGTCCCATAAGGTGATTCTGGTGATCCCGCCGATCGGGGGGTCCAGAGGGGATGTACCGGCAGGACGACCAGCTTCAACGATGACTTGAGAGTCCTCTGTCGTGGAGGTTTCTATCCCGATTTGGTTCAACCAATATTGGGCGTAAAACACTGACGCTGTTTCTCCGAGAACGCTGATGCGGGGTGGACTTGCTAAACCTGAAAAATCAAGTGTTCGCATATACGCTCCCCGTGTGCTTGATGACCAACCATACGGTTGGTTGATAATTAAATCTTGGCATTTTCAGCTCAGAAATGCAAACAAAAACAAGATTTTCTAAAAAGAAGCCCTATTTCCCCCGCTATTACTGTTCGAACGCTTATTTTTCAGTGAGAACGTGGGATTTAAAGATCTCCAGTTGGTTGTCGGAAATATGAAGTGCTTCGCGTCGAAGGTCATGCCATGTCCCATAGTTGTCTGCGACTGCAGTGAACGTGGCTTGAATCATGTCTCGGTGTGTGAGCATCAAGGTCTTCAGGGCCTTTAGTGATTCTGGGTCGACGTCGTCCTCGCTGATACCACGTTCGGCGGCTAGGCGTTCCCTCCAGACGATGACTCGTTCATTAGCTCGCTCCTGGAGAAGATCGTTTGTCAAAAGGTAGTCCTCTATGACGGTCTCGTCGGGCACGTCGAGGAATTTGAGGGTGGCTGCTGCGACGAATCCAGTTCGGTCTTTTCCTGCGGTGCAGTGAAAGAGAAGTGGCAGGTTGTCGGGGTTGAAAATGTATTCCATGACTGGGATATACCGGTGAATGTTGTGGGTGATGATTTCCGTGTAGTACCTGACGGCTTCGCCGAGGATGATTCTTGCAGCATCAGGTTCATGGGCTCTCGCTGCTGCTTCAGCGAAGGCGTTGTCGGGGTCGGAGACAGAAATGTGTTGGTTTGTTTCTTCTGTGAATTGGGGAGTTGGTCGTTCTTCGACTTCATCTTGGCGGCGGAGGTCGATGATGGTCTGAAGCTTCAGGTTCCGGTATATGTCTTTCTGCTCTGGGGTGAGTTCTGACATGTGTCCGCATCGGTAGAGGAGGCCTTTTTTGATTGTTTGCCCGGCGGTGGTTTGGTAGCCGCCGAGTTCTCTGAGGTTACTTTCTGGTAGATGAACGTTTTCGGGGGTCACGGGCGGGTTCCTAGGTGATTCGGGTAAGAGCAAAAGGTACCAATTTTGGCGCCTGCTTGCATAGTTTGGGGGATTTGTCTGTCTTCTGACTCTATGCTGTGCTTGGGGGATACCCGGTTCGCGTGTAAGGCGAGTGTTATGACAGATGAAATAGATAAGGACGAATTTTTGGAGACGCTCCGTTCCCAGGTGGGGAAGACGGGAAGTCCCATGGTTGCCCGCGATCCGGTGAACCAGGCGACGATCCGTAACTGGTGTGATGCCATGACGGAGCACAACCCCTATTACACGATTCCAGAAATAGCGGAGAGTGGGCCGTTCGGAGGTATCGTTGCTCCTCCTGCGATGTTGCAGGTGTGGACGATGACGGGGCTTGTTCCTCGTTCTCCGGGAACAAATCCTGCCTATGGCGGGGATCTACAGCTAGGTGAGCAGGAAGAGGTTTTACCTGAGCCGAGCACGTCAACCTATGAGCTTCTCAATGACGCGGGGTTTGGAAGTGTGGTGGCGACAAACTGTGAGTACGTGTTCCATAGATATCTGCGTCCCGGTGATCTGGTGACAGGGACAACCAAGGTGGTTGATGTTTCCGAGGAGAAGGCAACGGGTCTGGGAATTGGCCATTTTGTGACGACCGAAACCGAGTATGTGGATCAGGAAGGCGAGCCGATTGGGTCAATGTTTTTCCGTATTCTAAAATTCCGTCCCGGTACAGGAAAATCAAAAAAGAAAGAACCGGATCCCAAAGTTGAGGCGTTAAAGGCGGCTGGCCTTGACCCAGACGAGCTACTTCCAGCTCCTGAGCAGCCGACGCGACCGCGACCTCAATGGAATCAGGACCAGGAGTGGTTTTGGGAGGGTTTAAAGAAGGAAGAGTTGCGGATCCAGCGTTTTACCGATGATGGGACGCTGGTGTTCCCCCCAGCCAACGCCAATCCAAATACCCAATCTATGGAGTATGACTGGGTGGTGTCGTCGGGAAAGGGAACCTTGTACAGCTACACGGTTGTGCATTATCCGCAGGTCCCTTCATTTGAGTACCCGTTGATCGTTGGCCTAGTTGAGCTTGAAGAAGGTGTGAGAATTATTTCGAATATTGTGTCGGTAAAACCTGAACAGGTGACGGTGGGAATGCCAGTCGAAGTGTGTTTTCCCGATACGAATTCAGATGATGACATCGTCCTGCACCAGTTCCGCCCTGCCCAGCCAGAAAGGGTCACTGAGGCCCGAACGATCAGCGACGTAACCCTTGGGGAACAGTTGCCGTTGTGTCCGGTACCGTTGACGCCCCGGCTGATCGTGTCCACGGCGCTAGCTACGAGAGATTATCAGGACGTGCACCATGACCGAGACGCCGCTGTGGCGAAGGGGTCGGCCGACATTTTCATGAATATTCTCAGTACTGCAGGGTTAACGGCCCGATGGATTGGTGATTGGGCCGGACCTGATGTCGTATTTGAGGATATAAAGATCAAGTTGGGCGCCCCGAATTACCCCTATGACACGATGACATTCTCTGGATCTGTGGACGAACGTAGTGATGATGGTTCTGTGATGGTGTCTTTTGTCGGTGAGAACTCGCTGGGTTCCCATGTTCGGGGGACGGCGGCGTTACGGTTTCCCGCTTAGCTTCGCACCGTTGAAGGTGGTGCGGTAGTGTGCTTTCATCGTCCTGTAGCGTGGGGGTTTAATTTTTGTGACGGGATATGAAGGGCGCATAGCCGAATTATTGGGTGAGATGACAGTCGCTGAGAAGGCTGAGCTGGTCACCGGTGATGGTATCTGGACCACGCGGGCGGTGGAACGTCTTTCCATTCCGGCGATGACGGTGACCGATGGGCCAAATGGGGCCCGTGGTGGTGGTCTGATGGGGACAGGCACGCCCACGGCGTGCATTCCAGCTGGTTCCGTACTGGGAGCTACCTGGGACCCAGACTTACTAGAGGAACTTGGTGGCCTTCTCGCCGATGAATGCGGGGTCAAAGGGGCGAATGTTCTCCTCGCGCCGACCATTAATCTTCATAGGAACCCGTTGGGTGGGAGGAACTTCGAATGCTATTCGGAGGATCCGGTCCTAACCGGCGTGCTCGCTGCCGGGTTTATCCGCGGTGTCCAGTCTCGGAACGTTGCGGTCACTGCGAAACATTTCGTGGCCAATGACTCCGAGTTCGAACGGAACACGATCGATAGTCAGGTTGATGAACGGACCTTGCGTGAGGTGTACATGCTTCCGTTCGAGTACGCGGTGAAAGACGGTAACGCATGGGGCATTATGAGTTCCTACAACCGCATCAACGGAACGTTTGCGTCTGAGCATGAATGGCTTCTCGGGACGGTGTTACGCGACCAGTGGGGTTTTGACGGTTTTGTCGTTTCTGACTGGTTCGCGGTGCGTTCCACCGGCCCGTCGGTCGCGGCGGGGTTGAGTTTGGAGATGCCGGGCCGGGGCCAATGGTATGGGCCGGAAAAGATCATTGAGGCCTTGGAGGCAGGCGAATGTGATGAAGCTGACCTGGACCGGATCGTCGTGGACATGTTGAAGGTGCTTGAACGTACCGGAGCGTTTGATGGGGTCGGCGGTGGCGAGGAGGGCCAGCTTGACCGGCCCGAAGATCGGGCGCTGATCAGGCGTGCCGCTGCAGAGGGAACGGTGCTTGTCACAAACGACGGGTTCCTTCCCCTTGACCCTTCGACACTCGGATCGTTGGCCGTTATCGGACCTAACGCGCAGGCGGCGAAAATTATGGGTGGCGGGTCGGCGGCCGTGCGCCCCTACCGTAATATCAGCCCGTTAGCGGCACTGTCCGATCGTTTCGACGTTGAGATCCGCCACGCCCATGGCTGCGACATTGACCGGTCGACGCCGCCGATTGGATCCCCACACGTCTCATCGTTAACAGCGGATTTTTTCAACGGATTTGACCATGATGGTGATGTTGTTGCATCCAAAGCATACGAAAAAGCGGATTTTAAATTCTTCGGCTCCCCCACCGATGGGGTTGACGGCACGAAGTATTCGTTTAGGGCGACGGCGACCCTGACCGTGGACTTTGCCGGGCCGTACGAGCTCAAACTGGTTCAGAACGGGAAAACCCGGGTCATGACCGGCGATGAAGTCGTGATTGACGCCACCGACGGGGATTTTGGCCGCGGTGATGATTTCTTCGGCCTCGGGTCGGCCGAGATCACCGGCACCGTCAATCTTGAAGCTGATACTCCGGTTGATCTGACAATTGAATATTCGAGCGAGGGCGGGGTCATGATCCTTGGCTGCAGGGTTGGCCTGCGGGCGTTGGGTGAACGTGATCTGGTTGGTGAAGCCGTCGAGGTCGCAGCTTCTGCTGACGCGGCCGTTGTGATTGTAGGAACGAACGATGATTGGGAGACCGAAGGTAGGGATAGGGATAGTTTCGCCCTACCGGGGCAGCAGGAAGAATTGATCCGCCGTGTCTGTGAGGCGAATCCGAACACGGTCGTGGTCGTGAATGTCGGCGGCCCCCACGCTATGGGGTGGATAGATGCTCCGAGGGCGGTTCTCAGTATTGGGTTCGCCGGGCAGGAACTCGGGGACGCCCTCGTCGACGTGCTCGTCGGAGATGTTGATCCGGGTGGTCGAATGCCGACAACGGTTCCGGCCCGCTACGAACACAGCTCCGCCTATCTCAACTATCCGGGTGAGAACAGTACGGTCCGGTACGGTGAAGGCCTCTATATCGGCCACCGGTGGTTCGACGCCCGCCATATCGACCCGGCCGTGCCTTTCGGCCACGGCCTGTCGTATGCGACGTTCGCTTGGGACAATGCCAGAGTGAGTGGCCCGGATTCAACATCCGTTGATTCCGATATTCTGGTTGAGGTTGATGTGACCAATACCAGCGACCGTGCTGGGTCCGACGTGGTCCAGGTGTATGTGGAGCCGCCAAAGAGTTTGCTTCACCGCCCGATACGCGAACTCAAAGGATTTACGAAAGTGAAACTGGGGCCGGGTGAAACAGCGACGGTGCAGATTCCGCTCGACCGGCGGGCGTTCGCCTACTTTGACCCGGGCGACCAGTTCTTCGGGTCTATCCCTGACACGTCACCGGTGCCACGCGAAAAGGGTGAACGCCATAGTGAACCGGGATGGTATGTGACCGAAGGGGCATATCGGCTGGTCGTGGCACGGTCCAGTGTTGATCATGTCGCCAGTGTTGACCATACGCTTGTCGGGGACGAAGTCCGGATCGACCCGTAGGGTTACATTCCCCACGTGCCATCGTCGCGTACCTTCCATGAACCGGCGGCGACTGTTCCCCCATCGACAGGAATCGTTGAACCAGTAACGAAACTTGCAAGATCCGATGCGAGGAACACGATGACGGCGGCGCATTCCTCGGGTGTGCCGGTGCGACCAAGCGGAGTGGGTTGCAGGCCTGGGATGAGAGCGCCGGAATCTTCAGCGAGGCCAGCGTCTCCGGGGGTTGGAATCATGTCGGGGGCGACACAATTGACTCTGATGGATCGAGCGCCGAGTTCCAAGGCGAGCGATTGGGTGAATTGCTGGACGGCGGCTTTCATCGCCGCATACACGGCGAAACCGGGGGCAGCATGGTAGGCCTCGACCGATGTGACGTTGATGATTGACCCGCCGTCAGTCATCAGTGGCGTAGCGGCCCGCACACAGTTGGTGACCGTGGAAAAGTTTTCGCTGATCAGTGCTTGTTCTCCTTTGGCGGATACGTCGGTGAAGGGCGCCCAGAACCCGCCGCCAGCGTTATTGACCAGCACATCGACCGGGCCCATCTCGGCGTGGGCGCGGGCGATGAACGCGTCGACGCGTTCAGCGTCACGAACATCAAACGACTCAGCAAGTACCGTGACGCCTCGCGCTTCGATTTCGGCTGCGGTGGCGGCCAGTTCATCGTCGAGTATGTCGCATAGGGCTATGTTTGCGCCTAAATCGGCGAAGGCAAGCGCCGTTGCTTTACCGATGCCGCGGGCGGCGCCGGTGACGACAGTGTTACGCCCGGTGAGTAAAAGCTGGCTTGCTTCCATGATGTCTTGGTAGCACAAGGAGACGGAAACGCCCAGACGAGCTACCTTATAATTATGGAATCGCCAGTAACTGACCTGATGGACGTAACAGCATACGGTGGTAAGGGCGTCCCCCATGACCTATGGACGAAACTCAGGAACGAAGATCCACTGTTCTGGTATGCCCAACCCGGACATACCCCGTTTTGGGCGGTGACCAAACACGCAGACATCATGGAGATTTCTTCTCAGCCAGATATTTTCTCGAACGAGGCCGGTGGGATCATCGTCCTCAACGACGACCAGATCAGGGCCTATCTTGAAAGCGGTGGATCAGGAAGCGAACTCGGGCAGATGCGGACGATTATCACCATGGACCCGCCCGAACACCGCGACTACCGGAAAGTCGCAAGCGGCTACTTCACGCCCAAAGGGGTCACGAACCTTGACGAGATTGTCCGCGAAAGCGCCAAAGCAGTATTTGATGACCTGGACGCGGAGGGTGAGTGTGATTTTATTGAAGCTGTCGCCCAGCAGCACCCGCTTCGAGTTCTCGCAACGATCCTTGGAATCAACCCGGAGCAGGAAGAACGCCTGTTGGTGATCACCCAGCAGCTGTTCGGCGGTGAAGACCCTGATATGCGCCGGTCTGGAGAAGACCGCGACACAGCCCGGCGGGAACTAGGCATGGAGTTCTACATGCTGTTCGACGAAATCATCAAAGATCGTAAGTCGTGTCCGCGCGATGATTTAGCGACGCTGCTTGCCAATGCTGAGGTTTCTCCGGGGTGCCCGTTGGATGGGATGGAGATGTTCGGCTACTACCTGATTGTGTTCACGGCTGGGCATGACACCACCCGTAACGCACTCTCTGGGGCGTTGGCTGCGTTCATGGACCACCCGGACCAGTTTGAACGAGTCCGTGAGGACCCGACGCTGGTAAAATCGGCGGTTGATGAGATTGTCCGGTGGACGTCGCCGGTGAATTACATGAAGCGTCAAGCTACCGCTGATTATGAGCTGCGGGGGAAAACGGTGAAAGCAGGCGACGAGCTTGTTTTGTTCTATTGTTCAGCGAATCGCGATGAAGAGGTATTTGAGGATCCGTTCACGTTTGATGTTGGGCGGTCGCCGAACCGGCATCTTGGGTTTGGCTGGGCGGAACACTATTGTCTCGGCGCCCATTTAGCGAAAGCGAGCATGAAAGCCCTGGTGGAGGAGATGGTGAAGAGGGTCGATTGGATCAAACCCGCAGGTGAACCCACCTATACGGCGTCGAATTTCGTTGTCGGACTGAAAACGCTTCCCGTTCACTACAAACTGCTCGACGGGTGAACCACTGTGGGTGAAGGGGGCCAGTGGAAGGACCGTATCGCTGGGCTCCTCCAGAAACGCCAAGCCGCGACTGCGATGGGGGGGGACGAGAAACTCGCCAAACGTGAAGCCGACGGCAAAACGAATGCCCGGACCCGCATCGAAGTATTAGTGGATGGCGGATCTTTTACCGAGATTGGGCAGCTTGCCGGTGGCGGGGTTGATAGTTTCGTCGCTGGGGTCGGAATGGTTGATGGACGCCCTGTCGCTATCGGATCTGAGGATTTCACTGTCGCCGGTGGATCCATCGGCCG
>CABZWT010000020.1:0-21634 GCA_902529525.1 Actinomycetota bacterium | reverse complement strand
TGCGCTGGATGCCTTTGCTTCGATAGATACTACCCAGCTAGAGAACTACCGGATAGAAGAAAACTCCCTTAACGCTATTTTGGATGAGCTCGGAGGTGCTGATGGAAATAGGGGTAAGGAGCTGGAACTCTATAAGTTCCAGGCAGCAGAAATTGATGAAGCTGAGATTGTAGATTCATCCGAGGATGATCGCCTCCGAGCAGAAGAACTGTTATTGGGTGATGTGGCTGGTAATCGCGAGGCGGCTATGCGTGTCACGCAGGTTCTTGATTCAAATAGCCGGTTTATTGATGAACTTACTGACCTGCTTAGGGAAATCAATGGCCGTGATTCGTTGAAAGAACTTGAAGAAGCAGTTAACGAACTTCTTGATCAAGCATCTGGAGCTGCCTCAAATGCAAGGGGGATAGCGGAATCTATAGAGTCTGATCCCGAAAAACTTTCCCAAGTCCAACAACGCAGAAGTCTTCTAACTGGTTTGCGAAGAAAATACGGTGAAACGCTGGATCAAGTTTTGCTATACCGAAGTGACCTTGAGCAAAAAATTCAATCGATAGAAGGGTCTGATGAACGAATTAAAGAAACTGAGAGGCTACTTCTAAAACTTCAAGATGAAATGGCCATAGAAGAACAAAAAATCTATCAGCAGAGAAAGAAAGCAGCGCCGAAATTATCTAGCAAAATTCTCACTAATTTAGTAGGTCTTTCTTTACCGCACGCGAGTATAGAATTCTCAATAGACGGTAAATCTGGAGAGAACGTGGAATTGCTGATTTCTCTAAATCAGGGCTCAGATATGCAACCGTTGTCGAAAGTTGCTTCAGGTGGTGAACTCTCTCGAACGATGCTGGCTCTTCGGCTGGTTCTTTCCGTTGACCCCGCAACAGCAATTTTCGATGAAGTTGATGCAGGAATAGGCGGAGAAGTAGCACTTTCGGTTGGAAAAGCTCTAAAAGAGCTATCAAATGACCGTCAGGTTTTGGTTGTAACCCATTTGGCACAGGTTGCTGCATACGCTAATACGCATATTGGTGTAACAAAATCTGAGACCAACAAGAGGGTTGATGTCAAGGTGGCAACGCTCGAAGAAGCGCAAAGAGTCAGAGAAATTTCTCGTATGCTATCCGGATCGCCTGACAGTGAGAACGCTCAGAAACATGCAGTGGAGTTGATCGCAGCGTCTCGCTCTGAATAAATAAAATTCCAACAGCGAGATCTGCTGAATAGTTGAAATAATCAAACTCGATTATCCAAACTTCCTAAACGAACTTCGGGTATGCTGTTATCCCGTGACCAAGCACATTTTTGTTACAGGTGGAGTTGCGAGTTCTCTAGGCAAAGGACTGACCGCTTCCTCTCTCGGAAGGCTGCTGAAGGCGCGAGGGTTGCAAGTGACCATGCAGAAACTCGACCCCTATCTTAACGTTGATCCTGGGACTATGAACCCCTATGAACATGGCGAAGTTTTCGTTACAGACGACGGAGGTGAAACAGATTTAGACCTTGGGCACTACGAACGTTTTATTGATGAGAACCTTTCGCAGGGTTCTAACGCCACAACAGGTTCTATCTATTCTTCGGTTATTGCAGCCGAGCGCCACGGCGACTATCTAGGTAAGACAGTGCAGGTAATCCCGCACATTACTGATGAAATAAAAAAACGGATCACCTCACTTTCTGGGGAGAACGTCGACGTAGTTATTACAGAGATTGGAGGAACAGTCGGAGATATCGAAATCCTTCCTTTCCTTGAAGCCATTCGCCAATTTCGCCTTGACTGCGGCCGCGAAAATGTTTGCTACGTCCACGTCACATTGGTTCCATTTATTGGACCCTCTGGGGAGCAGAAAACTAAGCCCACACAACATTCTGTAACTGAATTGCGAAGTCGCGGAATACAGCCCGACGCGATTGTCTGTCGAAGTGAAGAACCTATAAACGATGCGCTGAAGCAAAAAATATCTAATCTCTGTGACGTGCCATTAGAAGGAGTGATAAACGCTGCTGACGCAGACTCCCTTTATGAGATTCCTCTAGTGATTCATGAAGAAGGCCTTGATCAGTTCTTATGCTCCATACTGCAACTTCCTCCTATAGAGCCGGACCTCAAAGAATGGAAAGCACTTGTTGAGAAGGTTCAAGCTGCGCGAAGTTCAGTTCGAATTGGCCTTATCGGAAAGTATGTCACTCTAGTTGATGCTTACCTGTCAGTTGTAGAGTCCCTTAACCACGCTGGTATTCACGCCGGCACAAATATCGACATCGAATGGATACAGGCTGAAGAGGTCGAAGGGCTTTTAGCTGCCGGAAGACTGAAAGATCTAGATGGGATAGTTATCCCAGGAGGTTTCGGTGAGCGAGGGGTAGAGGGCAAGATCGCCGCTGTCGGGTTTGCTCGAGAGAACGAAATTCCATGTCTTGGATTGTGTCTTGGAATGCAGGTCATGACAATCGAATATGCACGAAATGTGCTGGGAATGACAGGGGCAAATTCAACCGAATTCGACCCAACAACGTCCTATCCTGTCATTGACTTAATGGAATCTCAGCGAGATATCACCGATATGGGAGGAACCATGCGATTGGGGGCGTACGTTGCCGAGCTTCTGGAAGATTCTCAGGTAGCTGAAGCCTATGGGAGGACTGTAGTTTCGGAACGCCATCGACACAGATACGAATTTAATCCTAAATTCAGATCAAAGTTTGATGATTCAGAGTTCCTATGCTCTGGCGAAAGCCCAGACGGGCGGCTCGTAGAATTTATTGAGCTTCCGACTCACCCATTCTGGGTAGGGACGCAAGCCCACCCAGAGTTCAAAAGTCGGCCGGACCGCCCTGCGCCGTTATTTGCCGGCCTCGTAACAGCAGCGATAACCCGTGCTAGCGGAAGAAACCCACAGCTTCTAGATATCACAGAACCTTCGATGGCCGATTAGCCTTGACGAAGGAGGAATCCCGATTACGATGTTCGAACAAATTGAAGAAAAACTTCGATTCTCTGGCGACGTTATCTCGGTGTTCGAAGCCACGGTTAGAGGTCCAAAAGAAGAGCTATTAAATCGTGAAATAACGAGACATCCAGGAGCTGTCTGTATAGTTCCGTTAGATGGTTCAACGATCACGATGATCCGTCAGTACCGTTGCGCTGCAGATCAGTACATATTGGAAATACCTGCTGGGAAAAGAGACCTTGCTGGAGAACCTCCCGAGGAAACAGCGAGAAGAGAGCTTATTGAAGAGGTAGGTTTGAGCGCTGGAGAGCTGCACTTGCTCGGAGAGTACTACAATTCGCCAGGATTTTGTGACGAATACTCATACTGCTATCTAGCGACTGACTGCACCCCAGTTCCCGATAATCGACAAGGTGCAGAAGAAGAGTACATGGAAATAGTCCAGATAGATCTAGATGATGTAGTCGGAATGATCGCAGAGAAAAAAATTATTGACGCGAAAACGATTATTGGACTCATGCTTGCTAAAGAGCACATTAGATGAATGAAGTGTCTACATCTGGACTGAGAGAAATAAAAGATTTCCTGCTTTGGCTTAGAGTTGAGCGTGGAAGAGCAGAATCGACGGTCAGCGCCTACGAACGCGACCTACAAAACTATCTTTCATGGCTAGAGGAACAAGGTGAGCGGATAGCAAACGTACAAGAGGCTTCTATCATCATGTATCTTCGAGAGCTTCAGTCAGGTGGGAAAGCAGCATCCACTGTCGCTAGAGCGATGGCGGCAGTGCGGTCATTCCATCGTTTTCTCGCGGTTGAGAATCTACGGAGCGATAACCCTACAAAGAATGTTGAACTCCCTCGTGTTCCCCGAGGGCTTCCGAAACCTATAAGCGAAAAAGAAGTAAGTGAACTGTTATTTGCAATCGATGACGAGGGGGCAGCTGGAAAAAGAGATAAGGCCATGATGGAAATCCTTTACGGAACTGGCGCAAGAATTTCTGAAGTTGTTGCTTTGTCCATTAGCGACCTTGACCTATCAGAGAAACTTCTTAAGGTTCTAGGTAAAGGGAACAAGGAGCGAATAGTGCCACTGGGAAGGTATGCAGAAACAGCACTGATGGGATGGTTATCGCCAGATGGAAGAGGGAAACTTGAACCAGAACGTTGGGTAAGCAGAGACGATAGTGAAGCTCTGTTTCTAAATAGGCGGGGGAGAAGACTGTCTAGACAAGGCGGATGGGGGATAGTGAAAAAATATGGAAGTAAAGTTGGTTTAGGCGCACAGTTATCCCCACATACACTTCGACACTCATGCGCCACTCATATGCTTGAGCACGGTGCTGATATTCGAACGGTGCAGGAGCTATTAGGTCATGCGAGTATTTCAACAACCCAGATATACACTCACGTCTCTCGAGATCAGCTTATTGAGGTTTATCAGTCAGCGCATCCACGGGCCCTTCTATAAAATGTTGCAGTTAGGTTCGCCATTTCATTTAGTTAAACGGTTTTTCGTTTCGGTGTTTGTATTCCGGACTGACACGAAAACTGAAATTCAACTTCTAGAGCTCTTAACCGAAGAAGAAAAAAAACTGTACTTATCTCAACCACGAATAGATAAAATTCACAGCGTTCGAAATGCTAACAGCGTACTCAGCAACTCGTCAGGTGCTTTTCAACCAACTCATGTTGTTGCAGCTGCTCTTCACGATGTGGGGAAAGCTGAGGCGAACCTCGGAATTCTTGGAAGAGTGTCCGCAACAACACTCCAGAAAATAGTGCCTATGGACAAAATAAGAAGCTGGAATCTAAAGGAAGGCATACGGAACAGGATTTACTCATATTGCATTCACACTGAGCGAGGAGCAGAACTCTTAGCGGAAGCTGGAAGCGCTCCTATAGTCGTCTCTTGGGCGCTCCAACATCATAATAAGGAAGACAATATAGAAATCCCGCAAGAAATTGTTGCAGTATTGAAAAAAGCTGATCGCTCATGAATTCATACAATGTTACAGATCCGGATGATCCAGTCATCCAAGATTTCTTGAGCCTAAACAATCACCAGAAGCGACAGGAGCGAGAACGGCCGGACGGAGATATGGCAATGTCATTCCTTGCAGAGGGGGACCAAGTCATCGAACGAGCAATTAGAGCTGGGCACGTCTTATTGACACTGGTAGTTGACGCCAGCAGAAAGAAACCTCTTCCATCGTGGATTCCAAAGTCAACAACAATATTATTCTGCGAAGAACCAGTGATAATTGCTATTTCGGGTCGGTCAAGTATCCGAGATCCAATCGGATCTTTTGTTCGACCTACTCCCTCTCTGTTCTCTGATGAGATTCAACTTGCAAAGACTGTAGTGGTTACAGAAAACGTAACGAATCCGACAAATATGGGTGCCTTGTTTAGAAACGCGTCCGCTTTAGACGCCGACCTCGTTTGCATAGATACGGCTTCATGTGACCCGCTATATCGACGGTCAGTTCGAGTATCTATGGGGCAAGTCTTTAGGGTCAATCATGCACGGATGCCTAATTTTGAAAAAGGTTTAGATGAATTAGGATCTTCAGGATTTCTCCGTGTGGGATTAACACCAGATTCTAGCGCTAAAGATATATCGGGAATGGAGTTGGATGAAGATACGCCAGTTGCCTTACTCGTTGGGGCCGAACAAGCAGGTCTCACAACAGCAGCATTAAAGAAATGCGATTATAGGTTCAGAATACCAATGTCAAAGGATGTCGATTCTCTTAATGTTGCAACTGCTGTGGCTATTGCCTTACACGCGACAAGAGAGGCCCGCCGCCGTTAGCTTTCAAGTAGGCCACTGTTGTGTTGAGCTCGAGTTAAGGTAGCTGAAGCGATTTCCCGGGCCTTATCCGCTCCGACCTGAAGAAGGCGGCGTGTTTCTGCAGGGTCAGCTTGAAGATCAGCAAATCGTTCTTGTATAGGAGATAAAAGCTCAACAACAGCGTCAGCAGTAGCAGCTTTGAGATCTCCGTACCTTTCGAAGGAGGTGGCTACTTCAGATGGGGGTATTCCTTTTGCTGCTCCAAGAATTGAAAGGAGGTTAGAAACACCGGCCTTCTCTTCAAAATCAAAACGAACTTCACCATCACTGTCTGTAACCGCTCGCTTAATTTTTTTCCGAACGCTATCAGGGTTTTCCAGAACGTTGATTGTCCCATTGACCGAGTGTTCAGATTTTGACATTTTTCTTTCGGGATGCTGTAAATCCATAACTCGAGCTCCGGCTTTAGGGATCACGTGTTGAGGGACAACAAAAGTCTCACCAAATCGGTGGTTGAATCGTTCAGCAACATCTCGTGTGATTTCGATATGCTGCCGCTGGTCATCACCGACTGGAACTAGGTCAGTATCGTACAGGAGGATATCAGCTGCCTGAAGGGCTGGATAGGTAAATAAGCCTGCAGAAATAAATTCACTACGATCAGATTTGTCTTTGAACGCAGTCATGCGGCTGAGTTCCCCGAAGCTTACGGTGCACTCCATCAGCCAGGCCAGTTGGGAGTGCTCCTGAACGTGGCTTTGAACAAATAAGGTACTCCTGCTTGGGTCTAGTCCAACTGCCATTAGAAGTTGAGCTAGTTGTAATGTATTCGATCGAAGCTCTTCAGGGTCTTTGGGAAGTGTTAAAGCATGGAGGTCGACTATGCAGTACACAGCGTCGTGCTCTTCCTGATGGTTTACCCAGTTCATCAGCGCGCCAAGAAGATTGCCGAGATGTAAGTCCCCTGAAGGTTGGATTCCGCTAAATACTCGTGCCATCTTGGCTAAGGTTACGCGAAGAAATGGGATCTGTGCGCTACCCAACAGGTGAAATCTTCCAAATAACGAAATAAGGCTAAGATTTAGCTATGGAAGCTAATAGGAAATCGCCCATAAACTATATTGAGCGGATAACTGCAACCTATTCGGCTCTAGGATACGAGCCGTACGAATGGTATTTCGCTGATAAAGATCCAAACATAGCTCCTATATCTAAGCCTTTATCGGAAAGTAGGCTCGGAGTCATAGCAACGGGAGGGATCTATAAGGCCGGCCAAGTGGCCTTTACATTTAAGGACGATGTAACGTACCGAGCTATTCCATCAGATGCTGACTCAAAGGATTTACGGGCTACGCACTTTGCCTATGACCTCTCAGACGCAAGAGAAGATATCAATGTCGTCTTCCCAATCGATGCTTTGCGAAAAATAGAAAGAGAAAGCAAGGTGAAGGAGCTTGCGCCTTTCTTTTTTACCTGTATGGGTGGTATCTATTCACAAAGGCGAGTGGATCAGGAACTTGCCCCTTCTTTGGTTCAACGATGTTTGGAAGATGAAATTGATGTAGTCCTTCTAATTCCTGTCTGACCTGTTTGTCATCAAACCGTGGGTTTGATAGCTCATCAACTTGAAACTGCAGGTATTCCAACAGTGTCCGTTTCCTCAGCGCGTGATATCACTGAAGCCGCCAAAACTCCAAGATCAGGATTTCTCGATTTTCCTTTGGGGCACACAACTGGAAAGCCGGGCGACATTGATCTCACCTACAATATTGTCTCTGACGTTCTTTCTCTCCTAGAGCGTAAAGATGTACTTTCTATACAAGACCTTCCGTATCACTGGAGTGACTCCGACGAATGGAAAGATGACGTTTTTCCTGCCGGCGGACCTCAGAAAATTGAAGATCAAGATGTAGTTGATGACCGTTTAGATCGGGGAGACAAACCCCAGTACCAGTCGTCAGATGATGCTGAAGCAGCATTTCGAACTCATGAAGGCATGGAATGCGCGATCTGCAGCGGAGTGGATTACTAGAACGATCAAGTCAACAATTAAATCGATCGCAAAAAGCATCTAGATGGGAAAAGTATATTTTGACCCGAGGGTTCACTCCTTGAGAGCTGTTCGCATCTATTGTTAAACAGTGGCATATGAAGTAGAAACCTCCGTTTTCGCAGGGCCATTCGATCTGCTTTTACATTTGATTCTTCAGGATGAAGTCGACTTGTATGAAGTTTCACTTGGATCTATCGTCGACGCGTATTTACAAGAAATAGAGAAAATGGAAGATGTAGACTTAGGGGTCGCTACAGAATTCCTTCTGATAGCTGCGACTCTGGTTGAGCTTAAAAGCAGGCGCCTCCTCCCTAATACTTCTGGCTATGACTTAGAGGATGAACTCGCCCTTTGGGAGGAGCGCGACCTTCTTCTCGCGCGGCTTCTTGAATGCAAAACCTTTAAAGACGCATCACGCGCATTGGAGAATTTAGCTTATGATGCTGCTTTCTCGTATCCACGTACAGCAGGTATGGAAGAGCAGTTCTTTGGGCTAGTCCCTGACCTACTGACTGGGGTCAAAGCACAGGATCTCGCTGACGCGTATCAGCGAGCAACAGCCCCTAAACCTCCAATCAATTTCTTCCACGTCACTCCAGTGAAATTAACTGTTGCAGAGACCGTCGATAGATTGATTGGCGAAATAGAAAACCGAGGTACAACAACGCTGCGGGAACTGACAAGCAACGCAGTTGACAGAATAGAAATCGTTGTTCACTTTCTCGCAATTCTCGAAATGTATAAGCAAGGCATGATCGAACTAACCCAGTTATCGACGTTCGGCGCACTAACTATTGAATGGATAGGACTCGGTGACTCCAATGACCTTTCTTCAATCGATGCATATGAGGGGTGATTCAAATAAGTAACGAATATCGAAGAGCGATCGAAGCGATCATCCTCGTTTCTGACAATCCTGTAGCTTCTAACGTCATGGCCCAACTCCTTGAAATCCCGAAGAAACAAGTCGAGGAGATTTGCGATGATCTAGCAAAAGAATATGAGACTGACGGTAGGGGATTTATCCTTGCAAAAGTAGCGGGCGGGTACCGATTCCAAACTCACCCCGAAACATCACCTTATATTGAACGCTTCGTCTTAGAGGGGCAGAATGCTCGGCTGTCTGCCGCTGCCCTCGAAACGCTGGCTATCATCGCGTACAAACAGCCTATTTCTCGAATGCAGATTTCATCTATTCGAGGAGTTGACGTTGACTCAGTGGTCCGAACACTCCAACAACGAGGCTATGTGTACGAAGTAGGCCGAGATGTAGGACCTGGCTCCGCAGTCCTCTTTGGGACTACTTCCTTATTCCTTGAACGAATAGGACTTCACTCTTTAGACGATTTGCCACCACTTGCAGGATTTGTCCCAGGCGCTGATGTAGTAGAGGCTCTAGAAAGCGGGCTTCGCCCAGACACAACACCCGCTGAGCCTAAAAACTCAGATCAGGACCTTTCCATGCAATCAGGGGCGGATCAACCTCCGGCGACATAAAGCTGTGGAACAAGAAGCAGCCACCACAGAAAAACTTCAAAAAGTTCTAGCTCGTTTAGGAATTGCTAGTAGGCGAGCTGCAGAAGAGATGATTTTGGAAGGTCGGGTCCAGGTCAACGACGAAATAGCTACTCTTGGCCAGAGAGTCACTTCAACTACCGATCTAGTAGTTGTCGATGGGGTACGAATCAGTATTAAACCAGACCTAGTTTACTATCTCCTCTATAAACCTACCGATGTCATTTCGACTGCGAGTGACCCTCAAGGACGAAAAACAGTAGTAGACCTTGTTCCGGACAAGCCGCGAGTTTTTCCTGTCGGTCGCCTTGACCGAGAAACAGAGGGGCTTTTGTTATTAACTAATGATGGGGAGATGACCCACCGCTTAACGCACCCCTCTTTCGGAGTTCCAAAAGAATACTTCGTTAGTGTCTCTGGGAAAGTATCCCGCTCCGCTCTTCGCTCACTTCGCGAAGGCGTTGAACTCGAAGACGGAAAGACAGCCCCAGCTAAAGTTTCGGAAGTGGAAAAAGGCCTATTAAGGATAGTGATTCATGAAGGGCGTAATCGTCAGGTTCGTAGGATGTGCGCAAAGGTAGGGCACCCTGTCAACCGATTAATACGAACACGAATAGGTCCGATCACTGATAGAAAACTCGCACCAGGAACATGGCGAACGTTAACCATAGAAGAGATCCGAAATTTAGAGCGTGCAATTGCCGATACTGAGACAGAAGGCTTGCCATAGGGAGCATTCCCGAAGTAATACCCTCAGCTTTCTTAGTGAACAAGACTAATATCAAGAGAGAGAGCGTAGGATCAATAAGCAAGGTAATTATCGCTCTTTCCCACTAGGGAGGCCGAAATGAGTGGAAAAGCA
Organism: Actinomycetota bacterium; assembly: GCA_902529525.1. Taxonomy (GTDB): domain Bacteria; phylum Actinomycetota; class Acidimicrobiia; order Acidimicrobiales; family UBA8592; genus UBA8592. The sequence goes on along the minus strand of CABZWT010000020.1, from coordinate 11,457 downwards.
GGGATCATAGGACTTGGGCTTATTGGGGGCTCAATTGGAATTGCTCTTCGAGAAGCAGGATGGTCTGTTGTGGGCCAGGATCTGGATAAAGAGCGAGAAAATCTAGCATTAGAGATGGGCGCTATCGACAAAGTCGGAACCATGGACACTGTTGATATAGCCTTTATCGCTACACCGGTTAGTAACGTCGTTGCTGCTGTTCGGCAGGCGCTCGATGAAGGGGCAAAAGCTGTTACTGATGTTGGAAGCGTTAAGGGTTCCATAGTCCAAGAGATCAATAGCCCTCAATTCGTTCCGGGACATCCTATGGCTGGTAGCGAACAAGAAGGCATCAGAGGAGCGAGAGGCGACCTTTTCAGAGGAGCAGCTTGGGTCCTCACCCCTGCAGAGATAACTGGCGATGATCACTTTGCGGAAGTGAGGGCCGCAATTGTTGAAATTGGGGCGGATGTGGTCGTTATCGATGCAGATTCACATGATGAGCTTGTTGCGGTTGTATCCCATGTCCCGCATTTAACTGCAGGTGCTCTTATGAGGATCGCTGATGATCACTCTCAAGAACACCGACCACTTTTACGCTTAGCGGCAGGAGGCTTTCGAGACATGACTCGAATAGCTGCGGGGCACCCAGGTATCTGGCCAGATATTTGCATCGATAATTCTGATGCAATCCTTAGCGTCATCGACGAAGTAATAGCTTCCCTCGATCAGACACGAAAGAATATCGCTTCAAGAGACAAAGATGCTTTGCTGAAGGACTTAGAGCATGCAAGATCGGCAAGGGTCAATCTTCCAACTGGCGTACCAGTCGATATTGACCTTGATATCGTCAGGATTCCTGTTCTCGATCAGCCGGGTGAACTCGCAAGCCTAACTAGGTTGGCGACAGAGATCGATGTCAACATATACGACCTTGAAATAGCGCATTCGTCTGAAGGGGAACGGGGAGTTGTGATTATGGTTGTTCCAGCGGAGAAAAGCGAACGTCTCATCGGAGGTCTAATGGCAAACGGTTACCGGCCATCTGTTAGGGCTATGGAATAATCATGCTAACTATCGACCCACTCGTCGAACCCCCAAATGCTCGTCTTGACCTTCCCGGTTCAAAGAGCATCACAAATAGGGCTCTGGTCGTAGCTGGCTTAGCAGATGGCGAATCGGAACTAGCAGGCGTATTGTTCTCTGAAGATACCCATGTGATGATGGATTCCTTGCAGAAGATGGGAGTTGGAATCCGCCAGAACCTAAATGGTCTATCCGTTTCGATCAGCGGCACAGGAGGGAGTCTGCAAAGGCCAGAGGAAACTCTTTGGGTTCACCAAAGTGGAACAACTGCACGCTTCTGCTTGCCGTTGGCAGCGCTCTGTGGACAAGAAGTAACGATAGATGGTGACGAGCAAATAAAGAACCGCCCTCATGAAGAGCTCTGCAAAGCCCTTCAATCATTAGGTGCGCAGATTGAATACCTTGAAGCCCCGAACTCATTTCCGCTTGTCGTAAATGGGAAGGACTTACAAGGCGGTCAAATCTCACTTAATGGGGGGGTTTCAAGCCAATTTATTTCAGCCCTTCTTCTGGCCGCCCCATGCTTTCCAGATCAATTGGAGCTCAATATTGATGGGGATCTAGTTTCGCGCCCATACATTGATATGACAATTTCCGTAATGCAAGCGTTCGGTGCACAAGTTCAACGAGTTAACGATCGGCGGTATGTGGTCTCGCCAACTGGGTATAGAAATTCCAGATATGAAATAGAGCCTGATGCTTCGGCAGCGTCGTATTTCTTCGCGGCGGCGGCAATCTCTGGTGGCAGCATCACTGTAGAAGGTTTAGGAAGTCGATCTATTCAAGGCGATACAGGGTTTGTTGACATCGTAGAAAAAATGGGTGCCAAAGTTGTGAGATCTGACAATGCTCTTTCGGTCACTGGAACTGGTTCCCTCATCGGTATTGATGCCTCTATGAAAGAGATATCTGATACTGTTCCGACCCTTGCTGCTATAGCTCCACTGGCTTCTGGACCGACAGTAATCAGCGATGTCGCCTTTATAGCTCAAAAAGAGTCCGATAGGGTAACGGCGCTTATAACTGAACTTCGTAAGATAGGGGTACAAGCGGAAAAAACAGAAACAGGTATGGTTATTTACCCAGGAGAGGTTCAGAAAGGAACCATCCATACATATGACGACCATAGGATAGCCATGGCGTTTTCCATTCTTGGACTCGTTGTTCCCGGAATAACTCTTGATTCACCCCAGTGCGTGGCAAAAACTTTCCCTTCGTTCTTTGATGTTCTTGATCAAGTCCGAGTTGTTAGTGATGCAAAGCTCAGTATTCTTGCGATTGATGGGCCTGCTGGCTCAGGAAAATCAACACTTGCTAAGCAGGTAGCTAAGCAGCTAAGCCTGGAATATTTGGATACTGGCGCCATGTATAGAAGCGTCGCCGCTGTGGCTTTGGCGCAGTCAGCGTCGTTAGATGATGAAGCGGAAATAGCAGAAATCGCTGAACGTATCAATATTCGGTTCGACGATGGAAGAGTCTATGTTGATGACGACGATCTTACAGAGGCCATACGTAGCCCAGAGGTCAACGCAGCAGTTAGTCAGGTAGCAGCTAATCCCGGCGTTCGTTCAATAATGCGAAGGCAGCAACGCTCATGGGCCAGAGTTCGCGGGGGAGGGGTTCTTGAAGGGCGCGATATAGGGTCAGTCGTTTTCCCTGAAGCTCGGCTCAAAGTGTATGTGACTGCAACGCCTGAAGAGCGGGCGAGGCGACGGAGCTTGGAGTCAGGAAGATCAGTTGAAGACATTATGGAAGAAATTCTTCAGCGGGATACCAAAGACAGTACACGTGGCGATTCTCCTCTTATAGCTGATCAAGAAGCGATAGTGATTGACACGACCGGAAAAACAATTCATGAAACCTCCGATTACATTGAGGGGCTTTTTTCGCGATGACTGCATTCGAAGAAGCCCGGAAATCAATGAGCTCAGATGCATCGGCCGCTTCCCGGTTTCTCTATGTGTTTCTCAAAGGCGTAGCGAAAGTAGGTTTCTTTCTTTACTTTCGCGTTTACGCAAAAAACAGCTCGGGCTTACCGAAAAAAGGTCGGGTTATTGTTGCTCCTACCCACCGTTCAAATCTTGATGTCCCGCTGATAAGCGCCACATGTCGACGTAAGCTCTTCTTTCTAGCCAAAGGGTCCTTATTCGTAACAAAGTTTTGGGCATGGGCGCTTCCTGGGATGGGAGGCATACCGTTAGATCGTTCATCGAAAGCTGACAAACTTGCTTTGCACGCCTCATTAAATGCGCTTAAACGGGGGAAAGCTCTAACCGTCTTCCCAGAAGGTGAACGAAAATCCGGTCCCACGATCTTTCCTATTCTTGATGGCGCAGTCTGGCTTGCTGCGAAGGCTGATGCGCCTATCCTCCCTGTGGCTATAGGTGGGTCAGAAAAGGCAATGCCAAAGGGAAAATTCTTTCCGATGCCTCGTAAGGTGGTGATCCTTTACGGGGAATTGATGCCACCTCCACAACCTGTGCAGGGAGAAAAGAGGGTTTCACGGACGGCGCTGAAGGAATACTCAGATAATTTACATTCGATACTTCAAGACTTATTTGATGAAGCTCAAGTACTAGCTGGGGTATAGGAAGATCAGGCTTACAGAAGAGATGTCAAGACATCCGAAGCGTCGATTGACCTATCATCAATAGTCGTCTCGGCTTCTGGGTTCGAAAAACCTAATTTAGAGAAAAAGCCGATTGCGTGAATTAGCGAACGAAGTTCTCGCGGCGGTGGGAAGTATTCCTCTTCGAGGACGAATCGGAATTCCTCCACGCCTTCATTTGGGTTGAGTGCTGAAAGGACTGCGTTAACTAGCTCCTCTGGGGCTGATGCTCCAGCCGTTACTCCAACAGTTCCAGAGAGGCCCATGGGAATCTCTGACGCATGGTTGACTCGGTAAACCTCAGGGCAGCCTACTTCCACAGCTAGTCTTTCGAGGGCCGTTGTATTAGATGAATTAGCCGACCCGATTACTATGACGCTGTCACAGCGTTCAGCTATTGCCATTAGAGCACCCTGACGGTTTGTTGTAGCAAAACACAAGTCGCTTCTTCCTGGGACATCAAGTAAGGGGAATCGTTTCTTGGCAGCCTCTAGAATGGACTCCCAATCTCGGTGGCTTAGGGTAGTTTGTGCGAGAAGGGAAACATCACCTGTGAAGTCAGGAAGATCCTCTACGGCTGAGATGGATTCCACTATGTGAGTCTGTTCTGGGGCAACCGCCATCGTCCCTAAAGCTTCTTCGTGCCCTGCGTGGCCGACATAGATAATATCGTGGCCTTTTTTTACTCGAACCTTGACTTCATGATGAACTTTCGTCACTAACGGGCAGACAGCGTCTACAACAAATTGGCTTTGTTGACGAGCAGACTGGACTACCTCAGGAGCAGATCCATGAGCGCTTAACATAACGGGATAACCAGAAGGCACCTCATCAATATTGTCAACGAAAATTACACCAAGAGCTTCAAATCGCTCAACCACAACCTTGTTATGAACGATTTCGTGATAGCAATACACGGGGGAAGGGAAAGCACGAACCATCCAAGCAAGAGCTTTGATAGCCATTTCAACACCAGCGCAAAAGCCTCGGGGAGAAGCGAGAACAACTTTATTAACCGCCATATATACAGTGTGGCGTGCAAAAGACATTTATTGGCACTTCTATAGAGAAGTTCGTAATTTTCTTAGCTTCTTGCATGGTTTCCACTCAAGAGTTGGGTTGGGCAATAACCTAGAGAGTATGTCTTCCCCACGTGTAGTCGACGTTATACAAGGATCTCCCGCTGATACTGCGGGCATCCTAGTTAATGACGTGTTGATTTCGCTCAATGGAGAAATCCCAAGAGATGTGATTCAATATCAACTCCTAACTGATGAAGCCATCTTAGATCTAGAGGTGCAGCGTGATGGACTTCCATTCGAACTGGAAATCCATAAAGAAGAAGGAGAACCTTTGGGTCTCACAGTGCATTCGGCTCTTTTTGATCAGATACGGACATGCGATAACCACTGCGAATTCTGCTTCATTTATCAACTGCCACCGGGGATGAGAGAAAGTCTGTATGTCAAAGATGACGACTACCGACTTTCCTTCCTATACGGAAATTTTACGACACTTACACGCTTTACGGAGGCTGATCTTGAAAGGGTAGTGACAGAGGGGCTTTCTCCTCTAAATGTGAGCATTCATGCTACAGATCCCGAGATCCGTAACGAAATGCTGCGAAACCGTCGAGGGGGGCCTAGTTTGCGGTGGCTCAAAGCTCTCCTAGACCATGGTGTTAACGTGCATGGTCAAATAGTGGTATGTCCTGGCATAAATGACGGGGCTGTTCTTGATGACACAATGTGTACAGTTTTTGAACACTACCGCTCGATCGAATCCTTGTGCATTGTTCCTCTCGGGGTCAGTAAATACTCCAAGGAGCAACGCATGCGTCCGCACACAATTAATGAAGCGAATTTAGTTATAGATCTTGTTGAGAAATGGCAAAAACTTTTTTATCGGTATGCAGGAAGGCGCATCGTCCACGCAGCTGATGAATATTATCTGATGACGGGTCGGGAATTCCCAAGTGTTGAAGCATATGAGGGGTTTGGCATGTATGAGGATGGGGTCGGTATCTCTCGGACTTTTGAACAAGAATTCTTCGGAAAAGTGGATAAGCCAACAAATCCAGCAGAAGGTTTTTTTGCCTGGGTAGACAGCGCGCCAGCGGAAGGGTACCGGGCTGAGCGAATTTCTTCCAGTGGGCTTACGATTAGAAAAAAATATTCAGGAAATATCGGGATCTTAACAGGGGAATATGGCGCTCAAGTTCTTTCACCGCTCATAAGTAGCCTAGGAAGACAAAATGTTAGAATCATTCCGGTTCCTAACAGCTTTTTCGGCGGGAATGTCGCAGTTGCCGGACTTATGGTCGGGGAAGATATTTCTAAAGCGCTATCGAAAGAACCAGATCAAGATAGATATCTCATTCCAGATGTATGTCTTTCTCAAGGTAAATTCCTTGATGGGATGACGCCCGACGATCTTCCCCGCAGAGTTGAAGTGATTGCAACAGATGGCATAGCTCTTCGTAAAGCGCTGGAGGCTGAAAATGTCTAAGAATCCAGTCGTCGCAGTGGTTGGTCGACCAAATGTCGGTAAATCCACACTTGTTAACAGGCTCATCGGAAGCCGGAAAGCTATTGTCGAAGAGAAGCCTGGAGTTACCCGTGATCGTAACGACTTTGAGGTGGAATGGGGCGGGAAGGATTTCACCCTTGTTGATACCGGCGGCTGGCTTCCAAATACTGGACAAGCAACAGCGTTAGATAACAAGGTAAGCGAACAGTCAGAACAAGCCATAGAAGATGCTGACCTTGTCCTTTTCGTTGTTGATGTCAGAGTAGGCATTGCCGCTGAGGATGCATTAATCGCTGAGAAACTTCGAAGCCGCAAAAGTCCCAGTTTTGTTGTAGCCAATAAGGTAGATGATCCGGCGCATGAAGCTTCAATGTGGGAGTTTATGTCGTTAGGGTTAGGGGAGCCTAAACCTGTATCGGCCTTGCATGGGAGAGGAACAGCTGATCTGCTCGATTCGGTGATCTCCAAATTTTTAACAATTGAAACGCCTGAAAAAGTCCTTGATGATTTTCATGAGAGCGAGGAGAGTGACGACATGGTTGCAGTGGCAATCGTCGGGCGTCCAAATGTAGGAAAGTCTACGTTGTTCAATAAACTTATCGGCTCTGAACGAGCTGTCGTTCATGATCAAGCAGGAACAACCAGAGACGCCATCGATACGGTGATAGAGACTGATCTCGGCCCCATACGGTTCGTAGACACAGCGGGAATGCGGCGCGAGGCGCGTATTAGTGAGGACACCGAATACTATTCGCTGATACGGGCCTTGGAAGCTATTAATAAAGCAGATATTGCTCTTCTTGTGATTGATTCAACTGTCGGCGTTACGCATCAGGACCAGCGTCTATCTGAACGCATCGACTCAGCCGGCTGTCCTATAGTGGTAGTTCTTAACAAATGGGAACTCCTGGAAACCGACGACCGTGAGCTACTGGTGGATCAGGTTGAGATCAAGCTGGGGTTCCTTGCTAATCCTCCAATTATGAAAATTTCAGCACTATCAGGGAAAGGCGTCCATCGCCTTTTTCCAATATTGGAGGAGACTATTCACGGGTACCATAGGCGGATCCCGACGCGGGATGTGAATCTCGCTATCAATAAAGCACAGGTTGCGCACCCAGCCCCAGGTGGAGCACGCGTCCTTTATGCTACGCAGGGGTCAATTGACCCTCCCACATTTACTTTCTTTGTTAACAAAAAACTCCATAGAACCTACATCCGGTATTTAGAGAATCAACTTCGATCACAACTGGATTTAGGGTCAACACCGATAAAAATACGGGTGAGAAATAGAAATTCGTAAGCTGCGTATATTGGCTGACCAGCGCAAATAGGACCAAATACAGAAAATACGGCTCAGAACCGGTTGAAAGCGGTGCGGGCGGTTTTCCGACGCTACGCTTGAGGTGTCATGAAAACTCCATTGTTAGTGGCTTTAGCTGTCGTATCGTCGGGAGCGGCGTATGCCTGGAGCAGGTCAGCTCGCCTCCGCCTTCGCCTCCTTGCGCGCCTTGAAGCCGACCTCCACGATTTAAAGGAATTGGATTCTGTCGCTCAACGAAAAGCAATCGCATTGACGCGGGGCGATTACCGCCGTGACCTTCATGCTGTCATGACCTACGTGCTCGTTGCGCTCGTATCCTTCATCGTTGCATTTACAGACTCTCTTTCAGCGGTAGCTCTCTTTTCCTTGCTTGCGATACCAGCTATTTTCTCGCTTCTCTATAACCGAAACGCTGTTAGAGAAGCCCGACTTAGCGGCGAACGCTTCGAAATGGAAAAACGCGCCGAAGAAGCACTCAATCAAGAGACGCTAGCGCCTCGAGCTTGGGCAAGCCGCCTCGCACCAGATGAATTGCCGAACTTCAGCGGATTCGAAGTGGGTCGTATCTATCAAGCCGGAACCGGACTCATGGCAGGTGACTTCTTTGACTTGTACAAGGTCTCCGACTCTAGGCTGGTCGCTGTTGTCGGTGACGTCGCAGGGCACGGAATCGAATCAAGCATCACGGCCTTTCAAGCAAAATATCTACTCAGGGTCTTTCTCGAACAATTTCGAGACCCTGCGCAAGCTTTAGAAGAACTTAACGCTCAGATGGCCGGAAGCGACCGTTTGGAAGAGTTCATCTCTCTCGTAGTCGTGGTTTTTGACACCGAGGCCGGGACGCTACGATTTGCAAGCGCTGGGCACCCAGCCGCCTTCCTTTGGCACCAGCGCGAAGTTCGGTCGCTAATGGCTACAGGGCCACTGCTGATGTTGAACCCGAACGCTACCTATATAAGTCGCGAAATCCCTCTAGAAGAAGGGGACATGATCCTCATGTACACCGACGGATTGGCTGAAGTCCGCAACGGAGAAGATCTTTTTGGTGAGGACCGGATTGCCCAACACATTATTCGTGACCCAGGGATATCCCCTGATGTGCTTACCAAAACCCTTCTGGAATCAGCAAGGGATTTTTCACGTGAGGCGATAGAGGATGACGTCGCTATTCTGGCCATTCGACGCGAATAGAGTTCATTAATGCCCTGGTGTGCGACATGCGATAAGTTCCTTAATCCTGCATCTATAGAAATCGCAGGTAGCTGCCCGCAATGTGGGGAAGCCGTCGAAATTGGAGAGTTCAGTGAAGACAGTCAAGATGAGGTAAAAGTCCCATGGCATTTCTGGGTAGGTGTAGCGGCAGTTATTGCTTATTTGGGATGGCGACTGATTCAAGGAGTGGGGCTTCTATTCTGGTAGGAGGCCTTTTGAACGATGATAAGGAATTTAAGACATTAAATCTGATAAATAGAAGAAGCGAATTACAAAAATGACAAGACATAAAAATTGGTTTCGTCAGGAACCAAAAGAATTTAAAGGTAAACCTTTACGGAGTCGCAAATTTGCGAAACGGTATCTTTTTGACGCCGACTTTCGAGAGTTAGACCTTGATGGAGCACTCTTTGATGAAGCGATGCTAGAGGGCGCACGTTTTGATGAGTCATCACTAGCTCAAGCTTCAATACGGAACGCCCACCTTGCTCACGCAAAGTTTCGCAATACTGATCTAACAAATGCTGACTTGAGTTACGACCGAGACTATCCCAGGAAAAAAAATAGCTGCTTCTACGCAGACTTTTCTCATTCCACCATGGAAAATGCGAACTTCTCGCGCTCGCCTCTCACTTACGCCCGTTTCGAACGATCAGTTCTCATTCAAGCTAATTTCAATCGAGCAACCTTAGTTGCAGCTGACCTAACTAATAGCAATATGCAAAAAGCTGACCTACGTTTCACCAACTTAAGCAGGGCGAAACTCGTAGGATGCGACCTTCGTGGAGCAAATTTAAGCTTTACCAATCTCACCGGGGCCAATCTTGAAAATGCTATCTACGACGATACAACCATATGGCGTGGGACTAGGTACAACCAAAGAACCAGATGGGTCGATGGAGAACGTCAGCCTCCGCCGCTACGCCACCCTGCCTGAGCGAATACCAAAGTTATACCTAGTGATACTCGATCTCAGATCCCTTAGTATCCAATATCTTAGTGGTAAGTAAAATCGGTGAAGCTTGCGTCTTGCTTCTAACCCAGTTAGTTTATGTAGACATTAAAACCTCGCTTAGAAATGAATGAGACAACTATTCATCGAACAAGCACATGGGGTCATTTAAAAGTAAATGAGAGGGTAAAAATGAAAAAAAGCGTTTTAAAGTTATTGGCGCTCTTAGCTATCTTCAGCTTCGTTGCAATTTCCTGTGGAGATGACGATGACAGCAGTAGTAGCAGTAGCGAAAGCAGCAGTAGCGAAAGCAGTAGCAGCGAAAGCAGCAGCAGCGAAAGCAGCAGCAGCGAAAGCAGTGAAGCCGCTGAAGAAGAAGCTGCTGAAGAAGAAGCGGGTCCAGACCCAGCTGACGGATGCGGATACGCAACCGAAGGCGATATGCCTGGAATCGATAAAGAAAATGGAATCTTCAAAATTGGGACATCACAACCATTCACTGGGCGCGCAGCAGTCGCTGGTGAAGCGTTGCTAGGTGGTCTCCAGATGGCTGTCGATGAACTCAATGCTAATGGTGGTATTGACGGATGTATGTTCGAACTAGCTTGGGAAGATGACCGTTTCGAAATTGAGCAGATGGTTACCAACGTTAGGAAACTTATCGACGTCGATAACGTATGGGGCTTTGTGGGAACAGCCGGATCACAGGCGATTCCTTCAACATACCCAGCAATAGAAGCAGCCGGTACTCCACTATGGGGCCCAGTTTCTCCTGCAAACCAGGACATCTTAGAGGTCTACCTCACCAACCCAACTAGAACTGAGCAAGGAAAAATCTGTATTGATTATTTCGTTGAACAGGGAGCTACAAAGATTGCTGCTATCGGACAAGATAACGAGCTAGGTGCCGAGGCATTTGCAGCTATTGAACTCCAACAACCAGTCCATGGCTATGAGATAGTCGCCGAAGAAGAAATCGAAGTGCTATCCGATGTTGTTGCGCCAGCGGTCCTTGCAGTCATTGACTCAGGTGCAGATGCGGTACTAACAGCATTGGACAATGCTCAGAACGGCCTCGTGCTTGATGGATTCCATGAAGCCGGATTTAATCCTTTGGTATGTTCAGACGCTGGTTCCGCAGGATCTGGTGGTGGAAACACTGTTTCTCTCGCTACTCCTGAAGCAGCTGATGGTTACCTAGGTGCACTCCAAGTGGCGCTACCAGACACTGATAGCGAATTTGTTAACGCTTGGAGAGACTTGTGGGCAGCATATGATGGGCCAGGTAAAGATGGGGCGCCTAACTTCAGCCTCCAGACCTATTCAATTGCGCAAGCTTTCTTCCAGCTGATAGACCGGTTGGATGGAAATTACACATATGATAATTTCCACGCTGTTGCGGAAACGCTTGTTGATGACCCAATCCTGATTCCTTCAATCCCACCAGTTGCGTGTGCTCCACTACCAGGTGGACACCAATGCGCAGCAGGTGCTGGTGTATCTCAATATGATTCATCTACGGAAACTTGGACACAGGTCAGAGACTTCCAAAGCGCTAAGAGCTAATTAACGAAATTTGGGTGCGGGGTATGCGAAAGCAGCCCCGCACCTGAAGTTCTTTCTATATTTATAAAAACTTCTATTAATCTGAGTGGGCCGTGAATAATCTTTTACAACAAATAGTCGCTGGTGCTGAAGCTGGTTCTTATTACGCACTGATCGGTTTAGCCATTGTTGTTGTTATGAAATCCACTGACGTACCGAACT
>CABZWT010000019.1:0-22912 GCA_902529525.1 Actinomycetota bacterium | reverse complement strand
TGCGAGCCTCAGTCAAGTCTGAAATACGCTTAGCCGCATCATGGTTCCTACCGGGGTCGCCGGTATCAGGGTGAGCAGTTCGAAGGAGCTCTCGGAATCGTTGCTTAATCTCACTTCGACTCGGGGAAGGGTTCGTGATCTCCAGAATATGCAAAGCCCAGCTTGTCGCATCACTATGACCGATCTGACCGAGATAGTCTTTATGTTGCCCCAACAAGTAGGACAGAAACTCTTCTCCTACGTCTCCATTCCATTTGGCTGCTTTACGGAGTAAATTCATCGCTGAAGGACGGTCACTATAAGAAAATCTTTTAATGACATATGCTGCTGCAAGCACATTTTGCTCCGGAGCCATATCCCCATCGTCAAATGAAAATCTATATTTCCCATTCACTGAAGAAAGCCGGTGGCGAGTCCGTGCTAGGCCTACCTTGTCTTTTTGGAGACGATGGCGTAATCGCGGCTGACCTACTTTTTCACCTCGCTGAACCTTGGCAAGAATAGTGAAGTAATCATCGTGGAAATCAGGGTCGACTTGCCTGAGATATCGACAAACAACTCCCGCTAGCAGCAGAGGGCCATTACCTGGAGGAGGGTCAAGAGGCAAGTACGAACTTCCAAGACTTAGACGTCGAGTTGGAGCGATTTTTCTAGAGTGGTAGAACTCGAGTTCAGCCAATAGCACCATCTAACATTACTGGATTTGCTTCTTCTGTGAAAGAGACAAACGCCACACAAAGGAATTATTATTTATTAGGATGCAGGAGAGTTCAAGAAAATGCAGCTTTATCGATTAGTGTAAAGGCGAACACAATTTTCTTTTGGAGTTGGTATGTCTTCTGTTGAATCCCCAGATCGAAATCTTGCTATGGAACTCGTTCGTGTGACCGAGGCGGCTGCTATGGCCGCTGCTCGATGGATGGGGCGTGGAGATAAAGAAGGCGCAGATGGAGCTGCTGTTGACGCTATGCGCGTCGTACTTGGGGGCGTTCAAATGGACGGTGTCGTGATTATCGGCGAAGGAGAAAAGGATGAGGCTCCAATGCTTTACAATGGCGAGCACGTTGGAGATGGTTCATTCCCTAAATGCGATGTAGCGGTAGACCCTATTGATGGAACTACTCTCACATCTCTAGGAAGAGGTAATGCTATTGCTGTAATAGCGGTTAGTGAGCATGGAACGATGTTCGATCCGGGCCCATGTGTCTATATGGAGAAGATAGCAGTTGGTCCTGCGGCGAAAGGAAAAATAGATATTAATGCCAGTCCAACAACTAATCTTCTAGCCGTTTCTGAGGCGAAGGGGGTATCTGTTCGGGACCTTACCGCTGTGGTTTTAGACCGCCCAAGACATGATGATCTAATCAGCGAACTTCGAGAAGCAGGAGCCCGCATAAGACTAATTCCTGATGGCGATGTCGCCGGTGCTATCTCAACTGCTTGGCCGAACTCCGGAGCAGATATTCTTTTCGGCATAGGAGGGACCCCTGAAGGGGTTATAGCAGCTGCAGCTTTGAAATGCATGGGCGGCGACCTCCAAGGAAGGCTGTGGCCAAGAAATGAAGAGGAAAGGGAAGCAGCGGTAGGAGAAGGGTACGACCTTTCCCAGTCACTATCTATAGATGATCTAGTGAATAGCGATAACTGCTTCTTCGCAGCTACAGGAATAACAGACGGTGACCTGCTGCAGGGTGTGCGGTATGAGTCAAACATGGCCCATACAGAATCTTTAGTAATGCGATCTAAATCGGGAACAGTTCGTCTAGTGAACGCTCAACATGTCCAAGATAAACTCAACGCTATAAGCGACATCGATTACAAATAGAACTTTAAATCAAGCTTTGAGGGAGGAAAAATGGCTGAACTAGCTGGTAAGCACGCTCTGGTTACAGGTGGTGGAACAGGTATAGGTATGGGGATAGCTCGCCAATTGCTAAAAGCAGGTGCCACTGTGACAATTTCGGGCAGAAGAGAAGATGTACTTCTCGATGCTAAAAAACACTTCGAAGATAATGGTACTGACGCGAATTCAATCAGGGTCGCTGTTTGTGATGTCACCTCTCCTGATCAGGTTCGTGCCTCAGTTGAAAAGGCTTCTAATACAGACGGAGCGCTCGATATTTCGGTTGCAAATGCCGGGATAGGAGCAGGGGGAGCTTTTCTAGCTATGGACGCTGATACATTCAGATCGGTTTTAGAAGTAAATGTCGTTGGCGCCTTCAACACAATTCAAATATCTGCTGAACACATGCGAGACTCCGGTGGGTCCATTATTGCTATTTCATCTATAGCCGGGGCGCTAGGTGGACGTTTTCGGGCCGCGTATGCTACTAGCAAAGCGGGACTCGACATGATGGTGAAAAGCGCGGCTGACGAACTAGGAGGGTTTGGAATTCGAATCAATTCTGTACGGCCAGGAATCGTGAAATCGGAAGCGACTGCGGCAATGTTTGAGCATATGCCCCATCTAATCGATGACTATCGAAAAAATATGGCTTTAGGAAGAGTAGGGGAACCAGAAGAAGTAGGAGATGCTGTCGTTTGGTTAGCTAGTGATACAAGCTCATGGGTTACTGGACAAAATATTGCCGTCGACGGAGGACATACTCTAAGAAGAGCCCCAGATCTGGAGCCGGCGATTAGAGCAAGATTAGGTGATGAGGGTTATTCTGAGGTAGTCAAACCTGGGTTTGGCCCAAACAATTAGAAGCGGCCTAGCTTAGGCCCCATCGGCTGCTAGTAAACGAACCTCTGCCCGTTGCAAAGCCTTTGCGGCTTCTTCGTTTGCGCTGTCCCCTGCAAGAAGCTCATTGGCTCGGTCTAGGGCGTTTTTAGCTCGGTCGGTATCGATATCCTCAGCAAGCTCTGCTACATCGGATAGCAATGCAACATGATTATCTGAAACTTCAACAAATCCGCTGTGAACTGCGATACGTTGAACTCCTCCATCGCTTAAGGCTATTCGGATCACTGAGGAAACAAGATTTCCCACGAATGGGACATGCCCAGGTTGAAATCCGATTTCGCCGTCAGTTGTTCGAGCTATAACTAATTCAGCTTCTCCTTCATAAACTACGCGTTCTGGAGAAACTAATTCAACGCGCAATGTCATGTGGTCCCCTTGCGCAGGTAAAACTATTTTTCATTATGAACTAGCCTCTAATTCAGCTGCTTTTCGCTCAACCTCTTCTGCGCCACCAACCATATAGAAGGCTTGTTCTGGGACATGATCGAGATCACCTTGTACCAGAGCCTCAAATGAGGAAATGGTATCTTCGATGCCAGTGAAGACTCCGGGTTGGCCGGTAAAGATCTCGGCGACAAACATCGGCTGAGATAAGAATCTTTCGACTTTTCTTGCTCTGTCAACTGTTACTCTGTCTTCTTCTGATAATTCATCGAGACCGAGAATAGCAATGATGTCTTGGAGTTCTTTATAACGCTGGAGGATTTCCTGCACTCGTCTGGCCACAGCATAGTGGCGATCACCGACAACCTCTGGGGAGAGAATAGTTGAAGTGGAAGCTAATGGGTCAACAGCTGGATAGATTCCAAGCGATGCAATATCTCTGCTTAATTCCGTGGTTCCATCAAAGTGGGTAAAGGAGGTAAATGGGGCAGGGTCTGTGTAGTCATCCGCTGGAACATAAACTGCTTGAAGCGAAGTAATCGATTTTCCTCTTGTCGACGTGATACGTTCTTGGAGCTCACCCATTTCATCAGCAAGTGTAGGTTGGTACCCAACGGCCGAAGGCATTCGTCCAAGTAGAGTAGACACTTCTGAGCCAGCTTGAACGAAACGGAAAATATTATCGATAAACAAGAGGACATCTTGATTTTGGACATCGCGAAAATACTCGGCCATGGTAACTCCTGCCAAAGCTATTCGGAGGCGAACTCCAGGCGGCTCATCCATTTGGCCAAAGACCAATGCGGCTTTATCTAGAACTCCGGATTCTTCCATCTCTAGGAATAGGTCCGTTCCTTCTCTTGTCCTCTCGCCTACTCCGGCAAATACGGAAACACCACCATGTTGCGTTGCAACTCGGTTAATCATCTCGGTGATGAGAACTGTCTTCCCAACTCCCGCTCCACCGAATAGGCCAATTTTACCGCCTTCTTTATATGGTGTTAGAAGGTCGATTACCTTGATACCGGTCTCGAACATTTTTGCTGAGGGTTCTAGACTGTCAAAATCTGGGGCAGGTCGGTGTATTTCCCATTTCTCATCGATTTCTAGGGTTGAAGCATCTACGTCAAGTGGTTCTCCAATCACATTCCACACATGCCCTAGAGTTACATCGCCAACAGGAACTTCTATACCAGACCCTGTATTTCGAACAGCTGTTCCTCGAGTTAGCCCATCTGTTGGTTTCAAAGACACAGCTCGGACTCTGCTATCACCAATCTGTTGAGCTACTTCAGCCATAACTGTAGTTGATTCACCGTCGACAATAACCTCGAAGGCCAAAGCTGTATTTATCTCGGGAAGAGCATCTTGAGGAAACTCAACGTCAATCACAGGTCCTGCGATTGAAACTACTCTTCCCTCTTTAAGGGTTGTGTTTGATTCGGTTACTGTCATATCTGCTCCTAGCAAGATTCGAATTGGTTATGAAAGAATTGGTGTTTCGTCTATTAGTTCTGGGGGGGATTCTTGATCGTCGCCATCATCTAGAGCTTCTGCACCACCGACAATTTCCATAATTTCAGTCGTGATAGCGTCTTGCCTAGCACGGTTCAATGCTCGACTAAGTTTGGTGATCAGTTCCTCTGCGTTATCAGTTGCCGCTTTCATTGCTCTTTGTCGATTCGCATGTTCAGAAGCTGAGGCATCTAGTAGCGCTGAATATAGGCGTGACTCCACATACCTTGGCAGAAGGGAAGAAAGTACCCCTTCTGGAGAAGGTTCAAATTCAAAGAGCGCATGGGCCGCCGAGTCGCCGCTACCTTCTGAAGCGACCGTTTCCATTGACTCAAGGGGCAAGAAACGGCGGACAGCTACTCTTTGGGTTCCCATCGATATAAATTCCTGATAGGCCAAAATAACTTGATCCACGTCTCCACTTACAAAGATCTCTCGAACTTTTGTGGCTATAGACCGTGCGTCTTCATAGAGGGGCGCATCAGTCATATCTGTGAAGGATGCTTCAATCTTGTAGTTGCGAAATCTGAAATAGTCAATTGCTTTTTTCCCTACAAGAATTAATTTGTAATTTTTTCCTTCGGTCTGGGCTGCCATAATTTCGCGTTCAGCTGCCCGGATAACTGCGCTATTGTATGCGCCGGCTAAACCGCGATCAGATGTAATAACGACGAACCCGATCGAGTCAATTTTTTCTGCTACTCGCAAAAGTGGGTCGTCAGCGCCAACGCCACCCGCTGCTAGATCCTCGATTACTCCAGTCATTTTTGTGGAGTAGGGCCGTGCAGCATTGGCGCGTTGCATTGCTTTAACCACTCGTGTAGCAGCTATGAGTTCCATGGCTCTGGTGATCTGTTTGGTCGATTGGACCGAATTGATCCGCCGTCTGAGAACTCTCTCTTGGCCGCCCGGCATGGTTAACTTTCGCTGTCTTCGCCCCGAGCTATATCGACCTCGGGAAGGGTTGTTTCTGAATCGACGGTTTCGGTTTCTGCATCAGGTTGTTCTTGAGCTTCCACGTTTACTCCAGATGACCCTGCAGATCCTTCAAAGCCTTCAGCGTAGCCTCGGAGAATTTGATCGAGGGCATCTTCATCTACTGTTCCTGAAGAAATTATCTCAGAGAGAAGTCCGGAGTGTTGACTACGAACAAGATCGAGCAACCCTTCTTCGAAACGTTCTACATCTTCGACTGCAATTCCATCAAGATATCCTCGCGTACCAGCGAATAGGGAGACTACTTGCTCTTCAACTTTCATTGGCGAGTTGATTCCCTGTTTGAGTAGTTCTGTGAGGCGGTAACCTCGATCAAGTTGAGCCTGCGATACAGCATCAAGGTCGGAACCGAAGGCAGCGAAAGACTCGAGTTCTCTGAACTGTTGTAGATCTGATTTGAGCGTACCGACTGCGGTCTTCATTGCTTTAATTTGAGCTGCAGAACCAACGCGTGAAACAGAAATACCCACATCCACTGCAGGTCTGATACCCGATTTAAAGAGGTCGTCTTGGAGGAAGATCTGCCCATCAGTGATCGAAATTACATTGGTTGGTATGTATGCGGACACGTCACCAGCCTTTGTTTCAATAACTGGAAGAGCGGTGAGGCTTCCTGCGCCAAGGTCATCACTGAGCTTTGCTGCACGTTCTAGAAGTCTGCTGTGCAGGTAAAATACGTCCCCGGGATAAGCTTCTCGCCCTGGTGGTCTTCTAAGGAGAAGCGCCATTTGGCGGTATGCTTCTGCCTGCTTAGATAGATCGTCGTAAACGACAAGGGCGTGCTCTCCGTTGTCCATCCATTGTTGCCCTATTGCGCAGCCTGCGAAAGGCGCTAGGTATTTGAATGGAGCTGGGTCAGATGCGGGAGCCACTACGACTACCGTGTAGTCGAGTGCCCCGAATTCTTCTAATGTTGCTACTGTTTGTGCCACTGTCGATGCTTTTTGGCCTATTGCAACGTATATACATTTTACTCCGAGGCCTTTTTGGTTGATTATGGTGTCAACGGCGATTGTGGTTTTCCCTGTCTTTCGGTCACCAATAATCAATTCGCGCTGACCCCTTCCGATCGGAATCAGTGAGTCAATTGCCTTAATGCCTGTTTGCATAGGTTCGTGGACTGGTTTACGACCAGTTATACCGGGTGCTTGGACTTCCATTCGGCGAGATTGAGCTCCGGAAATCGCCCCTTTACCATCGATGGCCTCTCCGAGAGCGTTTACTACCCTGCCGAGCATGGAGTCACCTACCGGCATCGAAAGAATTTCACCAGTAGAACGTACTGATTGTCCTTCTTCAATACCTGTAGCATCCCCTAAGATAACAGCACCTATTGTGTCCTCATCTAAGTTAAGAGCGAGACCGATAATGCCCCCGTCAAATTGAAGCATCTCATTTACGGCCGCATTTGGGAGTCCGGATATGCGCGCGATGCCGTCTCCGACTTCAACGACGCGTCCTACCTGTCCGGATGCAACTTCCGGTTCAAAACCTTCAAGGTTTTTACGGATTGCTGATGCTATATCTTCTGTATTTATTGTGAGCTCTGCCATATTTAGAATGCCTCTCGGAGCTGCTTGAGCCTTGTACGTACGGTTCCATCTATTACTTCATCTTCTATTTGAACTAATAGACCTCCCATCACTGATTCATCAATGATGACTTTGATTTCTACTTCCTTTCCAGTCGCTGACTGGAGTGAAGAAGCTAGCCTTACCTGTTGGTCCTCGGTTAATTCAATTACGGAATACACCTCACCCATTAAATCGGATATTAAGATCCAGATGGCTAATGTCCGAAGCTGTCTCAAACATAGAGCACTTAGATTTACAGGAATTAAATTTTGTTGAATCGCTCCTTCCTGAACATGACCCTCTTAAAAATTGGCCCTGCACCGCTATAGGCCGCAAGGGAAAATCCGTGGTACTGGTCCTATCCGCAACAGGCATAGATTTAAGTTTGGTACCGCATGCTGCAGGCCAAATAAGCCGTCATAACCCAGACGAACTCGTGCTGCTTACGCCCGAACAGGACCGGCATCCTGTAATCCTAAGACAGGCAAGGCACCTCATCCTCAGCCCCGAATTTATTTCCATCAAAGCACCTTGGCCAGAGTTCTCCGAAAACACCTAAAACACTTTGATGAGGGAATATTGCAGATTTGATCCACTTGAGAGGCCCACGGCCGGTAGTCTCGCATCATGACCGATCATTACGCTGAACTTGAGCAAGAATACCTAGACTTGCAAGAACGCCTTGGAGATCAGGACCTTCTGTCTGATCAGCGTGCTTATGCGAAAGCAGCAAAGCGCTATAGCGAACTGGAAGAAATAGTTCAGTGCATACGGAATCTCGAAAAAGCTCAAGAAGACATCAACACGGCAAAGGAACTATTAGGTGAAGCAGTAGGTGAGGAACGAGACATTCTCCGCGAAGAAATGAATGAGATGCAATCGGTTATAGAAGAGACAGAAGAAAAACTTCGAGAGCTCTTAATCCCGAAGGACCCTAATGACGATAAGAACGTAATCGTTGAAATACGAGGAGCTGAAGGCGGTGAAGAGGCAAATCTTTTTGCGCGCGACCTCTTCGAGATGTATTCAAGTTTCGCAGGTAAAAAAGGGTGGTCTCTTGAAGTCCTAACAAGCCAGCAGTCAGATATCGGAGGCTTTACGTCAATAACGTTCTTACTAAAAGGGTCTGACGTATGGAGTCAGATGAAATACGAGGGCGGACCGCACCGCGTTCAACGGGTTCCTGTAACCGAAGCTCAAGGAAGAGTGCACACTTCTTCAGCTACGGTAGCGGTCCTACCAGAAGCAGATGAAATTGATGTGCAAGTCGAGGAATCAGATCTCCAAATTGATGTCTTTCGCGCTTCCGGACCCGGCGGCCAGTCAGTAAATACTACTGATTCAGCTGTCCGTATCACCCATAAACCTACAGGCATAGTCGTCTCCATGCAGGACGAAAAAAGCCAACTACAAAACAAAGCTCGCGCAATGGTAGTCCTTAGGTCACGCTTATTTCAGGCAGAACAAGAGCGAATTCAAGCAGAACAGTCAGCGACCCGCAAAGGTCAAACAGGCGGCGGCGGGAGATCAGAAAAGATACGAACATACAATTTTAAAGAGAATAGAATTACGGACCACCGAATCGGGTTAACGATCTATCGACTCGAACACGTACTCTCGGGTGGCCTAAGCCAGGTTGTAGATCCGCTAGCGGAACATGAACGAACAGAACAGCTCATGGAATTAGAGAAAACTTCGGAATGATAGGAGTAGACGAAGGGAATGATAAATCGCCCGAGGACACAAACTCCCATTCAACTCCTTGGAGTACTTTTCTTACCGAAGCTACACAAAGATTTCGATCAGCAGGATTCGAAAATCCAGAGACTGAAGCCCGCTGGATAGTAGAAACAGCTTCCGGATACAGCGGCGCATCACTCTCTTATGGGCTGGAGCAGCAAGCGACAGAAAGAGGAGTAGCCCATTTCGATGGAATGGTGGAACGCCGTTTAAGACATGAACCTCTTCAATATGTATGCGGAGCATGGGGCTTTCGAACCCTTGACCTCATGGTCGACCATCGAGTCCTCATCCCTCGCCCAGAAACAGAAATCGTAGCTGGCATTGCTCTAAGTGAGCTCGAAAGAAGCACCAAAGAGAAAAAAATAGCTGTTGATCTAGGAACAGGATCAGGAGCTATCGGATTGGCCATAGCCACCGAGATAGAAGACGTTGATGTCGTCCTAACAGACATCTCTTCCGATGCTCTTCAAGTAGCTAGAGCAAACTTAGCCGGACTCGGAGTTCATGCAACAAACGTCACAATCTATCAAGGATCTTGGTTCGAAGCCCTACCTAAAGAGTACCGAAAGTCCTTTTCTCTTATCGTCTCTAACCCCCCATATATTTCGCTGCCCGAAATGGAGACCCTCCCCCCCAATGTAAGAGAGTGGGAGCCGCGGCTGGCATTGGCATCAGGAGAGAAAGGCACCGAATACCTTGAGCTAATTGTCGATGAAGCTGAAGAATGGCTCGAACATACAGGCTCTTTAGTATTAGAAATGGCCCCACATCACGTAGACGCTGTAAGCGAACGGATGTTGAGAAGGGGATACAGTGACGTTCAAATTTTTCAGGATCTATCCGGCCGTGATCGGGGAGTAGTTGGAAGATGGAGCTGATACGGATTTCAGAAAACCCAACTCACCTAGAGTCTTCTATTAAGAGAACACTTTCCAGCGGCGGGGTCGCTGTCCTTCCAACAGATACCGTATATGGAATTTTTTCCCTACCAACCGAAAAAACTGCCATCGAGAAAATCTACACGCTCAAGATGCGCCCAGAATCCATGCCGTTGCCTCTTCTAATATCAGGGACAGAACAACTTCCAAAGGTCAGTTCATTTCAAAACCAAGCCTTGTGGGCTTTAGTAGGGGCATTCTGGCCAGGCCCCCTCACCACGATACTTCCAAACCCCTCACCAAGCATGTCGCTAATAGCTAGCGAGGAAAACACTATTGCCGTCAGATGCCCTGATAATGATCTAGTTAGACGAATCGCAAACGACCTGGGCCCCTTAGCAGCGACAAGCGCCAACATTCACGGAGAGGCCACCCCAGAAAATGCCACCGAGATTGCAGATATGCTCCCTAATGTTGACCTAATCGTTGATGGAGGCCCTCTAAAGGACGGTTTAGCTTCGACCCTAGTCGACCTCACCCAACCGGTTCCTCAAATCCTTCGTGAAGGCCCAATCACTGAAAAAATGATTTTTAATACGGTGGATTAACTTCAATTCTCTCCTCCGCGTATATTTCTAGAAAATAGCTCCCATCGAGCTCAACTTCGCACTACTTTCATACATATGGCAACAATTGCTGCAGGATGCGATCATGGAGGATTTTCTTTAAAGACAGTCCTTATTGAACAGCTAATCGAAAGTGGTCATGAAGTTTTAGATTTAGGAACTGACTCTAATGAACGAGTTGATTACCCCGATTTTGCTGAAGCTGTTGCGAAGTCCGTAGCATCGGGCGAAGCAGAGTTTGGGCTATTGGTGTGTGGAAGCGGTATTGGTGTTTGCATGGTAGCGAATAAAATCTCCGGGATTCGCGCCGCGACCATTCATGATGTTACATCTGCTCACCTCTCACGAGAACATAACGATGCCAATATCATCTGCTTGGGCGAGCGACTGATTGGGCCTGAAGTCGCTAAAGAAGCACTAGACGTCTTTCTGGCTTCAGAATTCCAAGAAGGCCGCCACCTAAACCGCGTCAAAAAAATAGACAAGATTCTTTAGCGTAAGTAATTAGATCAGATTGAGATCAGGGTAAAGAGGATTTGAGCGCAACAGATCACCAGCTCTTTCCCGGTTGCTGATCTGAATCTCGTTCGCAAGAGTATAGTTCGCTTGTGATTGCTTCCCAGATGAAGTTTTTGTAGGTTCTGTAGCCTCCAACGTAGAGCAGATAATATCTGCTACTTCGTCCATATCATTTTCACCCATCCCCAAAGTTGTAAGTGCCGGAGTTCCTAATCTGATTCCAGATGTATACCAAGCACCATTTGGATCAAATGGAATTGAGTTTCGATTGACTACAACACCTGCGTCCTCAAGGGCGCTTTCAGCTTGTCTTCCAGTGAGCCCAAACTTCCGAACATCGACTAAAACAAGATGGTTTTCTGTTCCACCTGTTACAAGCCGACCGCCTCGTTTCTCAATTCCCGAAGCCAATGCCGAAGCGTTGTTAACAACATTGCTTGCGTATTCTCTGAACTCCGGTCGGCGCGCCTCAGCAAATGCTACAGCTTTAGCAGCCATGACATTCGCCAACGGCCCTCCGAGGACCATCGGACAACCCTTATCGATGAATTCTGATAATTCTTCTTCGTTCGACAAGACGATTCCACCACGAGGGCCACGAAGAGACTTATGGGTGGTAGAAGTGACTATATGGGCATTCGATATTGGGTCGAAGTCATCAACGAATGCCTTTCCTGCAACAAGTCCAGCAAAATGTGCCATATCTACCATGAATGTTGCACCAACCGAATCAGCGATCTCTCTTATTGTAGCGAAATTGACTTTTCGCGGGTAGGCAGAATATCCGGCGACAATAACTAAAGGACGGAATTCCTTTGCCAGAGAATTTATCTCGTCATAGTCGAGCATTTCTGTTTCTGGATCTACCCCATATGATCGCTGATCAAATAATTTACCAGATATGTTCGGGCGGAATCCATGCGTTAAGTGGCCCCCAGCATCCAAAGACATTCCAATCATTCGTTGGTTGCCGAAAGATGTCCGTAAAGTTTCCCAGTCTGAATCAGTTAGATCGTTGACGTGCCTTTTATTATGTGAAGCAAGAAAGGGAGCCTCAATTCGGTGAGCAAGAATGGACCAAAACGCAACTAGGTTCGCATCGATACCAGAGTGAGGTTGAACATATGCGTAGTTAGCGTTAAATAATTCTTTCGCATGGTCGCTAGCAAGTGTTTCAACCTTATCGACGTACTCACAACCTGCATAGAACCTATGGCCAGGCGTCCCTTCGGCGTATTTGTCGCTGAACCAATTACCCATTGCCAGGAGAACAGCAGGAGAAGCGTAATTTTCAGAAGCAATTAACTTCAACTGACTTCTTTGGTTGCCTAACTCTCCGCGGATGTGCTCTGCGACAGTAGGTTCGCTAGTGCTAATCACGTCTAATGCTTTATTGAAAGCAGTTGAAACGTCTGATATTTTTTCTTCGCTTTCCATATGAACTCCCGTGATGTGTAAAAGTGTATTCCTTCACGAAACACTTTGGCCAGTCGCTGCATGCTAATAGCTATGTGGATAGAAAGGGAACGGATCGCTAATCCATGAAGGAAGTCATCTAGATATTGATCCGCTTCAATGGCAAAGAATTCCACACTAGTGGTAGATTGACTCGAGGCAGTTGCTTCCATCGAAGTTTGGTTAGCAACAAATGGAACTAAGCGAGGGCCCTATAACTGTGGCAAATCCAATTAAAGCTTTAGCAGATGCAGAGGATGGCGTAACGGCAGCGTTTGAGCTCGTGTTGACTCCAGCAGCTTTTGCTTTTCTGGGATACCTCATCGATCGGTGGACGGGAGTCGGCCCGCTTTTTGTTTTCATACTTGGAGGGGCAGTTGGTGTGTATGAGATTTGGAAACTTTGGTACACCTACACTGAACGTATGAAAGAGCTGGAAGCGAATTTACCAAATGCAAAAGGAAAGACCAGTGAGTGAAATTTCGCTTGGGGCCGGAGGGGAACACCAAGCTCCTGAACGTGAGATCGCATTAGACCTCTTCCGAAGAGGGTTAATGATCTCACCTATTCTTCTTGCACTTTGCCTTATTTTCTGGGGCGTTAATGGACTGGCATCCGGCGGAATTGGCCTTGGGTTGGTACTCGTCAACTTTCTTATGGGCGCTTGGATCATCGACTGGGCAGTAAAAATCTCCCCACAGGTTCTCATGGGCGCAGTGCTAGCAGGCTTTGTTATCCGAATGGGAATCCTCACCGCAGCGGTGTTACCGATACGAAATGAAAATTGGTTTGAGGTCATCCCATTCGGCGCTTTACTAATTTTTTCACATTTCGCTCTTTTGATTTGGGAAACGCGCTATATTTCTGCCACGCTTGCTTATCCGGGCTTAAAGCCCGGTGTGGGAACCCGTACAGGCGAAAACAAAGGGAAGGGGTAAAAACAAGTGAATATCCTTGCGCTGAAATTTCCTGAAGTTAGCCAGCTCTTCTATTGGCCTGACTTTGCTTTTCAGGGAACTCCCTTAGCAATGAATAAAACAGTACTGATTTATTTAGCTGCCCTAGTCCTAACCCTTTGGGTATTCCTCACAGCGGGTTCAAAGAAAAGTCTTGTCCCTAGCGGCATGTCTCATGTTGCCGAAGGCGGCATTAACTTCGTCGAAGACAGTATCGTCATGCAGACAATGGGCGCAGACGGAAAGAAGTATGTCCCGTTCCTAACAACAATGTTCTTTTTTATCTTCTTCTCAAATATTTTTGAAGTAGTTCCGTTTGTCCAATTCCCCGCTAATGCCAAAATGTCAGTTCCTCTTGCCTTGTCATTAATGGTTTGGGTCATTTACAACTATTTGGGAGTGAAGAATCAAGGTTTCTTCGGCTATATGAAAAACAGTCTCTTCCCTCCAGGTGTCCCCAAAGCCTTGTACCTCATTGTGACGCCTATAGAGTTCTTCTCGGTATTTATTATCCGACCTCTTTCTTTAGCGATTCGGTTGTGGGCCAACATGGTTGCCGGCCACCTCCTTCTCGTTACATTCGCTGTTCTCTCAGCTACGCTGTGGGACAGTACTTACGTTGGTGCTATCGCACCAGCTGCCATGCTGGTTATTATGACGGCTTTTGAAATTGTTGTATCATTTCTCCAAGCCTTCATCTTTACCATACTCACCGCCGTATACATGGGCGGTGCCATACACCCCGAACACTAGGAGTAAAAGTGCTCAGCCTTTTAGCAACAACATACAGTATCCTCGCCCAAGCGGTAACAGATAACACTGAAGGCCTTAAAGCCATCGGTGCTGGTTTGGGCTACGGCCTAGCGGCCATCGGACCAGGAGTTGGTATCGGCGTTGTCGTCGCAGCAGCGATTGATGCAATGACCCGCCAACCAGAGTCTGCTGGAACCGCTCGGACAACGATGTTCTTAGGGATTGCCTTTACCGAGGCACTCGCCCTAATTGGATTCGTTGTATTTATCCTCTTGCTTCCATAGGAGACCCATGAAAAAACGAATATTTGTAGCTTCGATACTCGGAGCTCTCCTCCTGACATTTGGGATGGCCGGTTCGGCATCCGCAGCTGGAGCGAGCGCGGAAGAGTGTATTCTAACGGAGTGGCTAGAAGAAAAAGGATACCTGGGTGGTGATCATAGTGGTGATCATGCTGACGGACACGATGGTGACCATGCTGCGCTCCACGATGAAGAGCTTCTCAAAGATATAAAGAAAAAGTGCAAAGAGGCACCGAGCTATATTATGCCTGAATTGAAGGAAGTCATATGGGGTGGTGGAGCATTTCTTGTCCTTCTTGGTCTAATGATGTGGAAAGGTTTCCCAGCCGTTAAGAGAATCATGAATGAGCGCTCTGAGAAAATTGCATCCGACCTTGACCAAGCAGATCAGGCAAAATCTGATGCTCAAGCAGTCAAAACACAGTATGAAGCGGAACTAGCTGACGCGAAATCAGAGGCATCTCGGATTATCGATGAAGCCCGACAACAAGCCGAAAGCTTACGCTCCGATCTTCAAGAACGAGCCGAATCAGATATAGCTGACATGCGAAGCCAAGCTGCTGCGGATCTTGAAGCAGCTCGTGAGCGAGCTATGAGTGACCTTCAAGCCGAGGTAGCTGACATCGTAGTGGGTGCTGCTGAAAGAGTCGTTGAGGCGAATCTCGATGCAGAAGCTCAGACCCGGCTAATAGAAAACTACATCGACCAAGTCGGTTCAGACTAAGAACGGATGAGGTACTGATGTCAGAAGATCGAATCACCAAATATGCCGAAGCAGTGCTCGCAGTAGCATCTGCTGAAAGCGGAGGATTAGAAGTAGAAGATGAACTTTTTCGCTTCGCCCGTGCTGTAGAAGGTTCAGATGACCTTCGACGCACTCTTAGTGATTCCAAAATCCCTGCCGCCCGCCGACAACAGATCGTTGAAGATCTAATCGGTGGTCAGGCAACACCAGCGACAACAGCGGTCATTTCGATGATCGTAGCTGCTGGAAGGGGAGGCGATATCCAGCGTATCGCCGACGAGGTAGTGGCATTAGGTGCTGCTTCTCGAGCTAAAGCCGTGGCTGAGGTGTATTCCGTAATTGAATTAACCGAGGACCAACAGGTAAGGCTAGCTTCTTCACTCCAGTCAGCGACTGGAAAGGAAGTAGAAATCAAAGTCATCATTGATGAATCAGTGATGGGAGGTCTATTAGTTCAAATAGAAGATGAAGTAATAGATGGAACCGTACGTACAAGGCTCAAGCAGCTCCGAGAGGCATTCTAAATATGGCAGAGCTCACAATAAATACAGAAGATATAGCATCAGCAATCCGTAAAAACCTTGAAGGTTTTGAACCGGAAGTTGCATCCGGACAGGTAGGACGCGTCGTTGAAGTCGGAGACGGCATCGCGCGCATATCCGGACTCCCAAATGCGGCCGTAAATGAGATGCTTCAATTTGACGGGGGCATTATCGGTCTCGCTCTTAACTTAGATGAGGACACAATAGGTGCTGTTATCTTAGGGGATGCTACAGGTATTGAAGAAGGACAATCAGTACGTTCTACTGGTGAAATTCTTTCGATGCCGGTAGGTGACTCCATGCTCGGCAGGGTAGTAAACGCTCTCGGAGAGGCCATCGATGGTAAAGGGGCGATTTCCGGAGCTCAATCTCGCCGAATGGAAGTCCAAGCACCCGGTATAACTGGTCGTAAACCAGTCCACGAACCTATGCAAACAGGCATTAAGGCAATTGACTCACTGATTCCGATCGGAAGGGGTCAGCGCGAATTGATTATTGGTGACCGAAAGACAGGGAAAACCACAATCGCCGTTGACACCATAATCAACCAAAAAGGCCTCGGAGTAAAATGTA
Source organism: Actinomycetota bacterium (assembly GCA_902529525.1). Taxonomy (GTDB): domain Bacteria; phylum Actinomycetota; class Acidimicrobiia; order Acidimicrobiales; family UBA8592; genus UBA8592. The sequence goes on along the minus strand of CABZWT010000019.1, from coordinate 6,605 downwards.
TATACGTTGCAATAGGCCAAAAAGCATCGACAGTGGCACAAACAGTAGCAACATTAGAAGAATTCGGGGCACTCGACTACACGGTAGTCGTAGTGGCTCCCGCATCTGACCCAGCTCCATTCAAATACCTAGCGCCTTTCGCAGGCTGCGCAATAGGGCAACAATGGATGGACAACGGAGAGCACGCCCTTGTCGTTTACGACGATCTATCTAAGCAGGCAGAAGCATACCGCCAAATGGCGCTTCTCCTTAGAAGACCACCAGGGCGAGAAGCTTATCCCGGGGACGTATTTTACCTGCACAGCAGACTTCTAGAACGTGCAGCAAAGCTCAGTGATGACCTTGGCGCAGGAAGCCTCACCGCTCTTCCAGTTATTGAAACAAAGGCTGGTGACGTGTCCGCATACATACCAACCAATGTAATTTCGATCACTGATGGGCAGATCTTCCTCCAAGACGACCTCTTTAAATCGGGTATCAGACCTGCAGTGGATGTGGGTATTTCTGTTTCACGCGTTGGTTCTGCAGCTCAAATTAAAGCAATGAAGACCGCAGTCGGTACGCTCAAATCAGATCTACAACAGTTCAGAGAACTCGAGTCTTTCGCTGCCTTCGGTTCCGACCTTGATGCTGTATCGCAGGCTCAACTTGATCGAGGTTACCGCCTCACAGAACTACTCAAACAGGGAATCAACTCGCCAATGAAAGTTGAAGAGCAAGTAGTCTCCCTATTCGCTGGTACGCGAGGATATCTTGATGGAATTGCAGTCGAAGATGTAGAACGTTTCGAAGAAGGGTTGCTCGATCTTGTTCGTAGTCAACACTCCGGACTTCTCTCTGAGATAATTTCTTCAGGAACAGTAGATGAAGATGCCCTCGATCAAATTCTCCGAGGCTACGCTGAAGGCTTTGAAGGATCTGCAGGGTCATCTGGAGTAAACGTGGAAGCTCAAGAACAACCTGATGCAGAAACCGAAACCGTCGATTCAGAAACAACCCTTCCCGAGGTCGATATAGCTCGGGGCGAAGACAGCGAAAGTTAACCATGCCGGGCGGCCAAGAGAGAGTTCTCAGACGGCGGATCAATTCGGTCCAATCGACCAAACAGATCACCAGAGCCATGGAACTCATAGCTGCTACACGAGTGGTTAAAGCAATGCAACGCGCCAATGCTGCACGGCCCTACTCCACAAAAATGACTGGAGTAATCGAGGATCTAGCAGCGGGTGGCGTTGGCGCTGACGACCCACTTTTGCGAGTAGCAGAAAAAATTGACTCGATCGGGTTCGTCGTTATTACATCTGATCGCGGTTTAGCCGGCGCATACAATAGCGCAGTTATCCGGGCAGCTGAACGCGAAATTATGGCAGCCCAGACCGAAGGAAAAAATTACAAATTAATTCTTGTAGGGAAAAAAGCAATTGACTATTTCAGATTTCGCAACTACAAGATTGAAGCATCCTTCACAGATATGACTGATGCGCCCCTCTATGAAGACGCACGGTCTATAGCCACAAAAGTTCGAGAGATCTTTGTAAGTGGAGACGTGGATCAAGTTATTTTGGCCTATCAGGAATTTATATCGATGGGAACCCAAAGAGTAGCTGTCCGCCGTTTCTTGCCCCTTGAGTCAATGGAAACGGTCGCTTCAGAAGGTAGCGGCGACTCGGCGGCCCATGCGCTCTTTGAATTTGAACCTTCTCCAGAAGGGGTACTTTCTTCCCTTCTGCCAAGGTATGTGGAGTCACGCCTATATTCAGCGCTACTAGATGCCTCAGCTTCTGAACATGCGAATCGACAAAGAGCAATGAAAGCGGCAACTGATAACGCAGAGGAACTGATCACCAAACTTAGTCGAGCATTGAACCGTGCTAGGCAAGACGCTATCACGACTGAAATTATGGAAATTGTCGGTGGTGCAGAAGCTCTAGATGATGGCGACGATCAAGAATCCCCCCCAGAACTAATAGACGAAACACCAATTCTTTCATAACCAATTCGAATCTTGCTAGGAGCAGATATGACAGTAACCGAATCAAACACAACCCTTAAAGAGGGAAGAGTAGTTTCAATCGCAGGACCTGTGATTGACGTTGAGTTTCCTCAAGATGCTCTTCCCGAGATAAATACAGCTTTGGCCTTCGAGGTTATTGTCGACGGTGAATCAACTACAGTTATGGCTGAAGTAGCTCAACAGATTGGTGATAGCAGAGTCCGAGCTGTGTCTTTGAAACCAACAGATGGGCTAACTCGAGGAACAGCTGTTCGAAATACAGGGTCTGGTATAGAAGTTCCTGTTGGCGATGTAACTCTAGGGCATGTGTGGAATGTGATTGGAGAACCACTTGACGTAGATGCTTCAACCCTAGAAATCGATGAGAAATGGGAAATACACCGACCTGCCCCAGATTTTGACAGTCTAGAACCCTCAGCAAAAATGTTCGAGACCGGTATCAAGGTAATCGACCTTCTAACACCATATAAAGAAGGCGGTAAAATTGGCCTATTCGGTGGAGCGGGAGTTGGGAAGACAGTTCTCATCACCGAGATGATTAACCGAGTTGCAACGCAACATGGTGGTGTTTCCGTATTTGCCGGAGTAGGCGAGAGGACAAGAGAAGGAACGGACCTATTCCTAGAGATGGAAGAATCCGGAGTTCTAGATAAAGCCGCATTGGTCTTTGGCCAAATGGATGAGCCGCCTGGAGTTCGCCTCCGAATAGCTTTGGCAGGAGTTACCATGGCCGAGTATTTTCGCGATGTCCAAAATCAAGATGTCCTCTTGTTTATCGATAATATTTTCCGTTTCGTTCAAGCTGGCTCAGAAGTGTCTACTCTACTTGGACGAATGCCTTCGGCCGTTGGGTACCAACCTACACTTGCTGATGAAATGGGTGAGCTCCAAGAACGTATCACGTCGACAAGAGGAAAATCGATTACTTCGCTTCAAGCAGTTTATGTTCCAGCGGATGACTACACAGACCCTGCCCCATTTACCTCCTTTACCCACTTTGATGGAACCACGGAATTAAGCAGAGATATTGCATCGCTTGGAATCTATCCAGCTGTTGACCCATTAGCTTCCACTTCAACTATTCTCTCCCCAGAGGTTGTCGGTGATCGCCACTATGCTGTGGCCAGACGAGTGCAGGAAATCCTCCAGCGTTATAAAGAACTCCAAGACATCATTGCTATTCTCGGTCTCGATGAATTATCAGAAGAAGACAGAGTAACAGTTGACAGAGCAAGAAAAGTCGAAAGATTCTTATCTCAGCCGATGTTTGTCGCCGAGATCTTTACCGGCCAACCCGGAGTCTTCACTGGCATCGAAGATACCATTTCCTCATTTGAGGCTCTGGTACAAGGTGATCTCGATCATGTCCCAGAACAAGCCTTCTATATGGTTGGTGGCGCAGAAGAGGTTGAGCGAAAAGCAGCTGAATTAGAGGCTAGTTCATAATGAAAAATAGTTTTACCTGCGCAAGGGGACCACATGACATTGCGCGTTGAATTAGTTTCTCCAGAACGCGTAGTTTATGAAGGAGAAGCTGAATTAGTTATAGCTCGAACAACTGACGGCGAAATCGGATTTCAACCTGGGCATGTCCCATTCGTGGGAAATCTTGTTTCCTCAGTGATCCGAATAGCCTTAAGCGATGGAGGAGTTCAACGTATCGCAGTTCACAGCGGATTTGTTGAAGTTTCAGATAATCATGTTGCATTGCTATCCGATGTAGCAGAGCTTGCTGAGGATATCGATACCGACCGAGCTAAAAACGCCCTAGACCGAGCCAATGAGCTTCTTGCAGGGGACAGCGCAAACGAAGAAGCCGCAAAGGCTTTGCAACGGGCAGAGGTTCGTTTACTAGCAGCCGATGGGGCCTAAGCTAGGCCGCTTCTAATTGTTTGGGCCAAACCCAGGTTTGACTACCTCAGAATAACCCTCATCACCTAATCTTGCTCTAATCGCCGGCTCCAGATCTGGGGCTCTTCTTAGAGTATGTCCTCCGTCGACGGCAATATTTTGTCCAGTAACCCATGAGCTTGTATCACTAGCTAACCAAACGACAGCATCTCCTACTTCTTCTGGTTCCCCTACTCTTCCTAAAGCCATATTTTTTCGATAGTCATCGATTAGATGGGGCATATGCTCAAACATTGCCGCAGTCGCTTCCGATTTCACGATTCCTGGCCGTACAGAATTGATTCGAATTCCAAACCCTCCTAGTTCGTCAGCCGCGCTTTTCACCATCATGTCGAGTCCCGCTTTGCTAGTAGCATACGCGGCCCGAAAACGTCCACCTAGCGCCCCGGCTATAGATGAAATAGCAATAATGGACCCACCGGAGTCTCGCATGTGTTCAGCAGATATTTGAATTGTGTTGAAGGCGCCAACGACATTTACTTCTAAAACCGATCTGAATGTATCAGCGTCCATAGCTAGAAAAGCTCCCCCTGCTCCTATCCCGGCATTTGCAACCGAAATATCGAGCGCTCCGTCTGTATTAGAAGCCTTTTCAACTGAGGCACGAACCTGATCAGGAGAGGTGACATCACAAACAGCGACCCTGATTGAATTCGCGTCAGTACCATTATCTTCGAAGTGTTTTTTAGCATCGAGAAGTACATCTTCTCTTCTGCCCGAAATTGTCACAGTGGCACCTGCTTTTAGCAATTGGCGAGCTATCCCCATACCTATACCTGTTCCACCACCTGTAACCAGAGCGTGCTTACCAGCTAGTTCAGCCATTTTTCCTCCCTCAAAGCTTGATTTAAAGTTCTATTTGTAATCGATGTCGCTTATAGCGTTGAGTTTATCTTGGACATGTTGAGCGTTCACTAGACGAACTGTTCCCGATTTAGATCGCATTACTAAAGATTCTGTATGGGCCATGTTTGACTCATACCGCACACCCTGCAGCAGGTCACCGTCTGTTATTCCTGTAGCTGCGAAGAAGCAGTTATCGCTATTCACTAGATCATCTATAGATAGTGACTGGGAAAGGTCGTACCCTTCTCCTACCGCTGCTTCCCTTTCCTCTTCATTTCTTGGCCACAGCCTTCCTTGGAGGTCGCCGCCCATGCATTTCAAAGCTGCAGCTGCTATAACCCCTTCAGGGGTCCCTCCTATGCCGAAAAGAATATCTGCTCCGGAGTTCGGCCAAGCAGTTGAGATAGCACCGGCGACATCGCCATCAGGAATTAGTCTTATGCGGGCTCCTGCTTCTCGAAGTTCGCTGATTAGATCATCATGTCTTGGGCGGTCTAAAACCACAGCGGTAAGGTCCCGAACAGATACCCCCTTCGCCTCAGAAACGGCTAGAAGATTAGTTGTTGGACTGGCATTAATATCTATTTTTCCTTTCGCCGCAGGACCAACTGCTATCTTCTCCATATAGACACATGGGCCCGGATCGAACATCGTTCCATGCTCACTAACCGCTATTACAGCAATAGCATTACCTCTTCCTAGAGATGTGAGAGTAGTTCCATCAATAGGGTCTACCGCTACATCGCATTTAGGGAATGAACCATCTCCAACGTGCTCGCCATTGTAAAGCATTGGAGCCTCATCCTTTTCTCCTTCGCCGATAATCACGACACCGTCCATTTGAACGCCCCCAAGTACGACGCGCATAGCGTCAACAGCAGCTCCATCTGCGCCTTCTTTATCTCCACGCCCCATCCATCGAGCAGCGGCCATAGCAGCCGCCTCGGTCACACGAACGAGTTCCATAGCAAGATTTCGATCTGGGGATTCAACAGAAGACATACCAACTCCAAAAGAAAATTGTGTTCGCCTTTACACTAATCGATAAAGCTGCATTTTCTTGAACTCTCCTGCATCCTAATAAATAATAATTCCTTTGTGTGGCGTTTGTCTCTTTCACAGAAGAAGCAAATCCAGTAATGTTAGATGGTGCTATTGGCTGAACTCGAGTTCTACCACTCTAGAAAAATCGCTCCAACTCGACGTCTAAGTCTTGGAAGTTCGTACTTGCCTCTTGACCCTCCTCCAGGTAATGGCCCTCTGCTGCTAGCGGGAGTTGTTTGTCGATATCTCAGGCAAGTCGACCCTGATTTCCACGATGATTACTTCACTATTCTTGCCAAGGTTCAGCGAGGTGAAAAAGTAGGTCAGCCGCGATTACGCCATCGTCTCCAAAAAGACAAGGTAGGCCTAGCACGGACTCGCCACCGGCTTTCTTCAGTGAATGGGAAATATAGATTTTCATTTGACGATGGGGATATGGCTCCGGAGCAAAATGTGCTTGCAGCAGCATATGTCATTAAAAGATTTTCTTATAGTGACCGTCCTTCAGCGATGAATTTACTCCGTAAAGCAGCCAAATGGAATGGAGACGTAGGAGAAGAGTTTCTGTCCTACTTGTTGGGGCAACATAAAGACTATCTCGGTCAGATCGGTCATAGTGATGCGACAAGCTGGGCTTTGCATATTCTGGAGATCACGAACCCTTCCCCGAGTCGAAGTGAGATTAAGCAACGATTCCGAGAGCTCCTTCGAACTGCTCACCCTGATACCGGCGACCCCGGTAGGAACCATGATGCGGCTAAGCGTATTTCAGACTTGACTGAGGCTCGCA
>CABZWT010000018.1:0-23329 GCA_902529525.1 Actinomycetota bacterium | reverse complement strand
GCCCAAGATTATTTGACCGACTTGCCGAGCTTTCTCAAAAGTTAGGTCAAGATAAAGATCCAGTGATTAGAGATGAGATGATGAAACTGCACACTCTCGTTGAGGTAAATCGTCTAAATATGATTCGGGCAAAATCAAATGCAGATAGGACAGGCGCAGAAGGCAATATAGGAAAGCTGATGATGAGCGAGCTATACCGGCAATTCCGAGAGGTTGGAAATATGGTACTCGGCGCCGAAGGTATGCTGACTGCTTCTGAAGTGGATCACGGGGGCTGGATTCATGAAGTCACGGTCTTTTCACCAGCGCCATCAATATACGGTGGAACAGATCAAGTCCAACGAAACATCATAGGAGAGCGTGTTTTGGGTCTTCCGAAAGAGCCAGGGCATCCCAAAGAAACCCCATTCACCGATCTGCCTAAAAACTAATGGTTTGGGGTTTCCGAAGACCGGCTGCTCGCGTAGTGCTCTTAGATAGGAACCGCCAGATATTTCTTGTCAAGGGCTCAGACCCAATGCGGCCTGAAAAGGGAACTTGGTGGGAGATACCTGGCGGCGGAATCGAGCGAGGTGAAAGTAGTGCTGACGCGGCAAAAAGAGAGCTATATGAAGAATGTGGATTCAAGAACGTCGTCGTTGGCCCTTGCATCTGGACCCAGTACGTGGAATTTGATTTTGCCATGTACCACTTCAAATCCGATGAGCGGATACACCTCGCAGAAACCGAGGAGAGCGCGGAGTGGGACCCGAAAGGGCTGGAAGCACTAGAGGCAGCGGCATTTGAAGAAGGAAGATGGTGGGCCCTTGAAGACTTGCTGGCGTCTGAAGAGCAAACACTTCCGGAGCGTTTGAGAGAGTTCCTGCCGCAGATCATTAACGGCGATTTGCCTGAATCCCCAATTGATATTTCTCCTATTGGAGGGCCGCGGCCACCAGACTGACAATGAGGTTATTCTTCAGTCTCTATTCGCTGTGCTCGATCCTCTCTTTCGGCTGCCCGAACTGCGTAGCTTAAAACAATCGAGGGAAGGAGAATAACTGATCCGATGATAAGGGTGACGATTACAACTGTTACTAATGGTCCATCAAAATCCGTAGCAAACAGTACGAAGAACAAAATGATTGCAACTAGCCAGAGAGAATATCCAACCCTTTTCCCTATTTTAACGAATCGACTAACTAGCTTTCTTTGAGTTTGGAGGGAATCAGTCATGTCGGGTAACTGCTTTTAGACAAAGCTTGTTGGGTATTTTGAGGCATCATTTATATTTTACTTCCTTGCATCGATCCGGAAAGTTGGCTTTCGGGCACATAAACGTAGCATGTAACAATTCGATACAGGCCTATTTCCCAGTCTTCTTGCTCAGGTGGGATATATCCGATTTCCAGCGCTGACCGTTCGTAATCGGTGCCCACAAAATCCTTGAAGGCTTCGTAGCACTTTATGGCAGACCAGCGTTCAAGTTCTGTTTTCCCAGGGTACGGTACCTCAGCTGTAGCAGGGTGAACGAACTCCTTGTAGATCTCTGCGTCGTGTGGCCTTCTGCAATCTACAATTGTTGTGAGATCACTGATATCGCCTGTTTCTTCGTCGATGAGCCGGTATTCGTTAAAACAATCCTCAAGGCGGAGCTCATATTGGAAATTAACTATCTCCCCCTCAAGAGTTAAGGTATCGGCATCTCCCATCCTGCTTAAAGCACCAGGCAGAATTGATGCCACGTTTGATGACTCTTGCTCGTTATTCGATGAACAACCGAGTGCTACTAGAAATACAGAACTGAATGCGATGATGCAAAGGCTTTGTTTGAAAAGAGATCTCATCGTTGGTACCTAGTAATAAATGATGCTGGATTGCAGGCGGTAAATCATTCTAAACAACTACATCGTTTAGAACACTGCAAGTGATTAGTGATTTTATCGGCATTAATTGATGGCCTTCCTAGCTAGGTAAAGTTTTTTCGAGATTGAAAAACCAGATAGCAACCGCAACGATAAATGGGAAAAAACCTATCAGGTATGAAGGCCATTTTTTCCACCGGCTTCCTATGAAGAAAGTCGTAAATCCAATCATAAAAACAGCTATACCCCATGCGATAGTGGGGGCTACAGCATCCTTATCTCCATCGAGGCCTTCACCGAAGCTTGTGACCTCAACATCTTCAACGGTTGGAGGACCCAGATCTGATGTCGTTTCGGCAGGGCTTGCATTATTCTCCACCACCGGAGGGGTATCTTGTGACGAATTCTCTGTAGCGGGTTCTTGTTCGTCAAAGGGATTTGAAGGTTCTGCTGGGATTGGGGCATCCCCTCCCTCGATCCCGAATGAAAGATTGAGGCTAAAAACAGGGCGCTTCGGAGGAGGATAGTAATCTGCAGGTTCTCCGATTAGTTCAGCTACAACGATGATTCGTTGGCGAGCCGTAAGTTTGGGGTGGCAAGAAATAAGAGTAAGCCTGTTCGGGTAGGCATCGAAGTCCTGTTCGAGTACATCAAGCCTGTTCGGACTGATTATAAAGTGCCCTCTTCCGCCCATTTGTTCTACTACTCGGTATGTAAATGACCCTTGCACGGTTTGCATAAGGATTTCATCACCGGGCTCTAACTCGTTGATTTCTCCAAATGGTGACCCCCATGTTGTCCGGTGCCCAGCTATTGCTGAATTGCCAGGCATTCCCGGTAAAGGGGTATGGCTGTAGTGGCCTGGGCCTTTTCGTAAAGCCTGTACACCTACTCCAGACACAACTGTTTTCGAGAGATTGATGGATGGGATATTAAGGTGCGCTATAGCCTCTCCCTCTGAACGCCACAAAAATTCTGCAAGGTCAGGCTCCGATTCACTTTCGGCCCCTGGCTCATCGGGGGCATCTATTAGTTCTACTTGTTCAACCTGTTCAACAAGTTCTTCAAAGTCATTTTCAAGGCCTTCCTGATATCTGTCGGTCAAAAACCCTGTGCCCCAGAGTTGGTAGACGACAAAAAGAAGAGTCAGTATGCCCAGAACAATCATTAACTGACCAATTCGCCGAAAGATACGTGAAATTAACATCTCTGTTGACGTTAGCGAAAATGAAGCCAGATTCGAGTTCATATCGTATCAATTCTCTAAAATGAAGTAGTAGCGATAGAACTCGTGCAAATTCGCAGGATGCCAGTAGCTTTTAATTAGTGGAATATTTGATTGGTTATCCAAGTTGAATGATGTTATTGACCTTCAAGAAGCTGTAGTAACGCTGGGGCAGTTTCCCGCCTTGACTGGCGTGACATTAAAAGTAGCTCAAGGTGAAATAGTTACCATAAAGGGCCCAAACGGTGCAGGAAAATCAACACTATTGAGGCTTTGTGCCGGCTTATTGCCAGTTCGCGAAGGCTCAGCGTATGTACTTGGAGAAAACCTAAATGAAAATAGGAGGGCAATAAGGCAAGATGTCGGGTTGCTAGGCCACAAGGCAGGTTTGTATGAGGATCTCACTGTTGAGGAAAACGTAGCATTTTGGGGTTCAATGGTGCGGGCTGGGAAAGATGAAATCAGCAAAGCCATCAAAATTATGGGGGTTGACGGCCGATTACGGAAAGTACTTGTCCGCCAGCTCTCAGCCGGGCAACGAAGGAGAACATCCTTCGCAGGACTTGTTGTTCAGCGGCCCTCTCTCTGGCTTCTTGATGAGCCCCATGCAGCACTAGATACTGAAGGTCGTGACCTCGTAGATAATCTAATTCAGGAAGCTGCTGCATCTGGCGCAACGGTCCTATTGGTTACGCATACTCCAAAGGAAGTTTCCTCTCCTTCACCCAGCCGAATTGTCGCTTTAGCTGGAGGTCGTATTACTAGCGATATCTATACTGAAGGGAGTAGCGATGGAGTTTCGTGACGCATGGTCCATTGCCTGTAAAGACCTTCGAATTGAACTTCGTTCTCGAATCCTCACGAATCAAATCGCTCCCTACACTCTCTTGATTGTTGTTCTTTTTGGCTTTGCTTTGGATGCAGATACTCAAACACTGCGAGACACAGGTCCCGGCTTGTTCTGGGTCGCTGTCCTACTCATTGCTCTTTTGGCAATCCAACGAGCTGTCAAAATCGAAGATGACGATGCGGCAAGGGAGCGCATGTTACTTACGCCTGTGCATTCATCATCAGTATTTCTTGGAAAAGCTATAGCTCTTTTTATCCAACTAGTAGCTTTAGAGATCCTTCTTTTCTTTGTCATGCTTGCTCTATTTGATCTTTCTGTCGAAGATCCATTGTTAATTTGTGTATCAGCGATTCTTGCGACCATTGGAGTAGCATCGTCTGGAACTCTTTATGGTGTTATTGCAGCAGGGGTAGGGGTTCGTGAAACACTTCTCCCTATTCTCCTTCTTCCAGTCTTAGCGCCAATTGCTATTGGAGCTACTAGAACCTTCGGAGATGCATTTGGTCGCGTTGATGCAGATGGCTGGGCTTGGTTAGGACTTTTATCTGTATTTGCTGTTGTATACACAGTTTTAGGTATGTTGGCCTATGGGCAACTTGTGGAGGACGCGTGAAGATTAAATTTATGAAAGCCAAAGACACACAACCCAGCGCTACAAGCTCCCGAAGCACCCGATTCCTTGGATTCTGCTTAGCTCTAGGTATCCCTGTCCTGATCCTCTTTGCATTTGTGTTTAGCCCCAAAGATGACACGATGGAGGACGCAGTTCGGTTGCTCTACATACATGTCCCAGTGGCAATCTTTTCTTATATTGCTTTCGGCATCACTGCGATGGGAAGCATCATGTACCTATGGAAGCAATCTCGCTGGTGGGATACTACAGCACATGCATCAGCAGAAATTGGAGTCATTTTCTGCGGCCTGACCCTCGTAACTGGCAGCATATGGGGAAGGCCCACGTGGAATACTTGGTGGGAATGGGGAGACGTCAGACTGGTAACAACATTGGTGATGTTTCTGATGTTCATTGGATATCTCGCTCTTCGACAAGTACCGGCTTCACCCCACGTCCGAGCAAAACGAGCTGCCATAGTAGGAATTATCGGCACGATAAATATCCCTATCGTAAACCGGTCTGTTGAGTGGTGGGAAAATAGCACGCTGCATCAACAGTCATCGCTTACCGATGGAAATTTAGAAGACTTGACACTTTTCACATGGTTCTTAGGAACATTGATAATGGGAATGGCTTACGTCTGGCTTATGATCCACCGGTTTAGAGTTGGTTGGCTTTCCACCGAGCATGAGGCATTAGGTTATGGAGCTGCGATTGAAGAACGCAAGGCTGAGGCGGATTTGCTCACTGTAGCGGAAACTGAGACTTATCAAGAGGGAGAATCCCAATGACCCATTTAGGTTACTTGATCGCTGGTTGGGCTTTTGGAGTAGGAGTTCCTGCAATTTACGCAATTTTTGTTCTCCGGCGAGGCAAAAAGCTCTCCGAAATAGTGCCATCCGATCGGCAAAGGTGGATTTCCTCGACAGATGATCAGGCGAGGATTAAAGATGGATGAGGGTCAAGAAGCCATTGATCTTTCTCCGAGAAAAAATACTCGATCTAGCGTGCCCCGGTGGATACCTGGATTAGTTGTTCTTGCGGTGGCCGGAACGATTATCGGACTCATCTGGTTTCTAGCGACAAATAGCCAGTCCTTTCTTGAAGCCGACCAAGCTGTAGCTGAAAGAGAAGAGCTCGGTGATAAACGTTTCCAACTTCTCGGCTCTCCGATTTCTAGTGCAGGCCCCGAGCAAACCTTAATCATTGGAGAAGCAGAATATACGTTCTTTACCATTGCTTTCGATGATGTCTATGTAGATGTAGTAAGTCAAGGGACACCTCCTGACTTATTTGACAAGGGGGTCCCTGTAGTACTGGAAGGCAGATGGGAAAACGGACCTCTCCCTTCGAAAGACTATGTTTTCTTAGGCGGAGCCAATGACGGATGGTGGTTTGCTGCTGACCGAATTTTGGTTAAGCATGATAATGATTATCGTGAGGACCGTATCGATGATGCAGAAAATAGGGGGCAGCCGGACAAGAGTTCCGACTCTTAGGAGGTGAGATGAATCTTGCGATTGGACTAAGTGGTATCGTGCTCTCCCTTGTAGGGGCTTTGTCCGGAATAGTGACCATCATCATTGGGCTTAGAACTTCAAGAAAGAAACTCCTCGTAGTAGGAGCTCGTTACTCGTGGCTCGTGCTCGGCGGGATGGTAATCGCCACTTTCGCAATGCAAAGGGCTTTGATAACTCGAGATTTTTCCGTGAAGTTTGTGGCAGAGCAGGGAAGTTCGCTAACTCCCCCTCTGTTTAACGTAGCGACAATGTGGTCAGCGCTAGAGGGCTCTGTTCTGCTTTGGGGGTTAATCCTTGCAGGTTACGTTGTTGTAGTAACTGTGAAGTTCAGCGGCCGCTATACCGACCCGATGGTTGCATGGGCGTTAGTTGTCATGTTCTTTGTTATGGGGTTTTTCGCTCTGGCGATGATCGGCCCAGCTAACCCCTTTCAATCATTTGATCCGCCTGTCGGGTATGACGGCCCAGGTCCAAACCCTTTGTTACAAAACCATATTCTTGTCGCTTTTCACCCTCCCATGCTCTACTTGGGCTTTGTTGGTTTCACGGTTCCCTTCGCCTTCGCAATATCGGCACTCATTACTGGCCGCCTTGGAGAAGGGTGGCTTTTAGAAACACGCCGATGGACCTTATTTGCATGGGGTTTTCTAACTGCTGGAATCATTCTTGGAGCTTGGTGGGCATACGATGTTCTAGGTTGGGGAGGATACTGGGGCTGGGATCCCGTTGAAAATGCATCTTTGGTCCCATGGTTGACCGGAACCGCGTACCTTCATTCCGTTCTTGTTCAAGAACGGAGAGGCTTGCTTCGTGTATGGAACCTCTCTTTAATTTGTGCAACGTTTGCTTTAACGATTTTAGGAACATTTATTACTCGTTCAGGAATCCTCGCTTCAGTACATGCATTTTCAGCAGGTAACTTTGGCGGCTGGCTTTTAGTATTTTTTTCGCTTGTAGTGATCGTGACGGTATCTCTGATCTTTTGGAGGGGCGACCGTCTGCGATCTCCTGGAGGGATAGATTCCCCGCTCTCACGCGAAGGCGCATTTCTTGCCAATAATCTAGCGTTCGCTGTTTTCGCGTTCGTAGTTCTTCTCGGCACTGTTTTTCCGCTGATTGTGGAAGCGCTCCAAGGTCGTCAGATATCGGTAGGTGCTCCGTATTTCGAAAAAATGAGTATGCCTATTGGGTTCACGCTGCTATTTCTAATGGCGATCGCGCCATTGCTTCCATGGAGAAAAGCAAATAACGAAATGTTATTACATCGGGTCGAATGGCCGGCTTGGGGTGCGGCGCTAAGCATGGTTATTGCTGTCGCTGTCGGGGCTCGCGGAACAATGCCGCTTCTTGGATTCTCCATGGCTGGATTTGCTGGGATGAGTGCCGTTTGGCAATTGGGCTTATCAGTTCGAAGGAGAGGCATTCGAGGATTTCTTGGCCGAAAAAATGGGGGAATGGTCGTCCACATAGGAGTGATACTTCTCGCAGTGGGGTTCATTGCTAGCTCTTCGTACGTTGACCAGGCTTCGCTTTCCTTAACACCTGAACAAACAGTCCGGATAGGTGAGACTGATGTGACCTATGTTTCGTCAAATACCTATGTTCATTCAAACCGGATTGAAGAAGAAGTATTGCTTGAAGTAGATGGGCAAATGTTAAGCCCAGCAGTTGAGAGATTTATTGCATCTGGCCAAATCGTCCCAGCACCAGATACAAGGATCACTCTCTTGGAAGATGTTCAAGTAGCCCTCCTTAAGCCTCCAGAGGGGGAAGAGCAGAAGATCGTTATTCAGGTCACGAGACAACCAATGCTTATATGGATATGGCTAGGCGGCCTACTGATGCTAGTCGGAGCTGTGTTGTCAATCTTCCCTCAAACAGGAAGACCAGTTTTGAGGAAAGAAACATCCGAAAAGAAGGAAGTAGCCCTAGAAAAGGAGTTGAAGCATGACTCCGTTTAAGTGGGCTACAGCCGTGATCGCAATGCTTTCAATCGCGTTTATTGTTATTCTCGCCGTGCAAAATCAGCAACAAAACACCCCAAATTTTGATTTAGTGGGAGAAATATCTCCGGTTGTTGAAGGGGTATCAGCTAGGGGAGAAGTAATTGACCTAGGTCAAGTCCTTCAACAGAATCGATCTAAAGTCCCCGGGGAGCAAACATGGGTCGCGGTGAATTTCTTTGCTAGCTGGTGTTCAGGGTGCGTTGAAGAACATGCTGACCTTCTCCAGTTTCACGAGGAAGGAGCAGTCAATGAGGAGGGGGTTCTTTGCCCAACTCAGTTGCTGGGGGTTGCCTTTAACGATGAGAAAGCAGACGTAGATGATTTCTTTGAACGGTTCGGAGGCGATTGGCCCGTAATCGTCGGCCCCGAAACTAACCAGATGGCACTTGATTTCAGCGTTCTTACAGCTCCCGAAACATATTTGATTGCTCCAAGCGGCATCGTGGTCCTTAAAGTGATAGGCCCAGTAACGTATAAGAGACTTGCTGAAAGTATCACATGTTGAAACAACCATCTCTTCGATACCTCTCATGGGGTCTGCTTATAGCTACTTTCGTAACAGCTTTGATTATCGGCATTGTCGATAAATCAAATGGGCAAAGCTCTGCAGATCGAGCAGCGAGCCTTGCCTCAACGATTGCTTGCCCCCAGTGTTCAGGACAGCCAGTTTCTGAAAGTAACGCCCCGATAGCGCAGGTCATTCGAGCTGAAATAAAAACTCAAGTCGATAGTGGCCTCACCGACGATGAAATTCGGACTTTTTTTAGGGAGCAATACGGAGACTGGGTTGATTTGAATCCTGGAAACGACGGTATCGAGGTTTTTGTTTGGGTCTCTCCGTTCCTTCTTGCCGGAGTTGCAGTCGGAGGCATGATTCTTGCTTTCTCTCGGAAAAGAGACGCTGACACTGACGATGAATTAAGCGACGAGTTGCAAGAACGAGTTCAGGAACTTCGATCGACCTACGAATCGGATAAATCCAGCAGAGGCGAAAATGAAAGAACATAGAGGTGGTGGAGGAACTTCAGATAGTAATTTCGCCGCTGAACGAAAAGAGTTCCTTCTAAAGTCGCTTCAAGAATTAGATCAGGAATTAGAAAGCGGCAACCTTTCTTCTGATGACCACGACATGCTTGTTCGCCGTTATACAAGGGAGCTCGCAGGCATTGCCGAATCAGAGAAAGCTACCAGCAGCGGCCAACAACCAAAGAAGGGATACCGCACGAAAGCTCTTCTATGGTCTCTTGGAGTGGTTCTTCTCGGAGTAGTTGCAGGAATCACAGTCAGCCAAACATCAGGTGACCGCTCCGAGGGTGAAAGCATAACTGGTTCCATACGAAAGAGCGTCAACACGCAAATATCTGAAGCGCAAATGCTTCTGGGCAACCGGGACCGGTGGGGGGAAGCGATTGAAATTTTCGACCAGGTCCTAGAGGTGCAGCCCAGTAATGTGGAAGCGATGACTTACCGCTCCTGGCTTAACTAC
This sequence comes from Actinomycetota bacterium, assembly GCA_902529525.1. GTDB lineage: Bacteria > Actinomycetota > Acidimicrobiia > Acidimicrobiales > UBA8592 > UBA8592. The sequence continues at coordinate 13,782 of CABZWT010000018.1, read as the reverse complement.
CAAAGTGGCGCAGATGCAGACATCCAGATAGCAGCATGGGAAGAAGTGCTTGTTCTCGAACCTAGCTATCCAGACGCGCTGGTCTTCATTTCGATCGCGCTTTCCAATGAAGGAAGACACAGTCAGGCAGCCACCTACCTTGATGAACTTCGATCTAGCCCTGTCCGTGAAGACATACTTGGGATCGTTCAACAACGAGGCCTCTACGGTGAAGTCTACGGAGAAGCTCGGTATCCGACTATTCTTGAAAAATCTGAACCGACTCTCGAGGACCTACAACTGGAGCCAGACATTGGGCTCGAGGCAGCGAATTACCTTCTCCTAAGCGACAAGGATGAACGCACTGTTAGTGCAATAAAGATATATCGCGCCATTATTACGGATTTCCCCACCCACCCCGAAGCATTAAGTCGAGAAGCGCTTCTTCTCTGGCAAACAGGGAACCCGACATTATTAACCCGAGCGGTAGACCAGTTAAATCTGGCTGTTCTAGAGAACCCAAACAATCTCGAAGCTGTCCTGTCACGGGCTACTGTCCGAGCAGGCTTTGACCAGATGGGAGCTTGTAACGACCTAGAAAGCATAAACGCGATTTTTGCAGCAAGTGATCTGACGCCTGAGATTCAATTTTCTATAGAAAAAGTAAGATCCGCGGCAGAGTGCAGCTAGCAGAGACCTGCTGGCATAGCGCAAACCAAGTTGATCTTAAATTTCGCCCTGAATCGGCACTTTTCTTCTAATTCCATTTGGAAAGCTGCGGAGAATGACTCACGTATAGGCTTTCGCGCATCCTAGTGGCTAAAATCATACACATAAGCTCTAAACAGAGTCCGAGGTATTAACAAAATTCGGAAGAGGATAAGTCAGGGCACAATGACGACAGATACAGAGCAAATACTTCAAGCACTTCAACCTGTGCAAGACCCTGAATTACACAGGAGTATCGTCGACCTCGGAATGGTCCGAAATCTATCAATCGATGATACGACAGTGGAAGTAGAGATAGCGCTTACTATCGCCGGCTGTCCGATGCGAACAACCATCGAACAGAGCGTCACCGAAGCCATCAGCGGTCTCGATGATCGCTTACAAACCAGAATCTCCTTTGGTGTAATGACCGACGAAGAACGCGCCCGAGTCACGGAGGTAGTTCACGGAAGGCCATCCGAAACAGCAGGATCACAGCCAGCACATGGCCATGCAGAAGGAAGACTGATCCCATTCGCTCAACCGGAATCAAGAACACGAGTGTTGCTAATAGCGTCAGGGAAAGGCGGAGTCGGAAAATCTTCTGTCACAACAAATCTAGCCATTGCTTTGGCGCGGGAAGGAAAACAAGTAGGCGTAGTAGATGCCGATGTTTGGGGATTTTCTATTCCGAGAATGTTAGGCATTGACCGGCCGCCCACAATAATTGATGAATTGCTCATCCCCCCAGAACAGCATGGGGTCAAAGCTATCTCAATGGGGTTTTTCGCGAAGGAAGATCAACCAGTAATTTGGCGTGGGCCCATGCTACATAAGGCACTCGAGCAATTTCTCACTGATGTCTACTGGGACGACCCCGACTACCTTCTCATCGACCTACCTCCTGGCACTGGAGATATAGCGTTATCTCTCGCCCAGTTTCTTCCCCGTTCGGAATTGTATGTCGTGACAACACCCCAACCAGCAGCCCAGAAAGTGGCGCAAAGGGCAGCGTTTATGGCAGAAAACGTGAATCTAGCTGTCAAAGGTGTCATTGAAAATATGTCATGGTTTACAGGTGATGACGGCAAACAGTATTTTCTCTTCGGATCGGGTGGGGGGAGAGACCTCGCAGATCGCTTGGACGTCCCATTGATAGGCCAAATACCTTTTACGATAGAATTGCGGGAAGGGTCTGATCAGGGCGACCCATTGATGGCGGCGCAACCAGAAAGTGAAGCTGGGAAAATCTTCTCACAGATGGCGGCGACAATTGACGTAGAGTTGGCGCCAACTCGCAAATATAATAAAGAGCTGAAGTTCCTCAATTAGAGGCAGAAAGGAAATCCAATGATTATCCGTGTGGGTGTTGGAGATATAGCTAAAGAATTAGAAATTGAACTACCGCCAGATGCAAAGGTCGATGAAATAAAAGGCAGTATTGAGAGCGCTCTTAACGGAGACTTATCGGTCCTATGGATCACGGATAAGGACGGACGGCAAGTCGGTGTGCCTGCAAGCAGAATTACCTTTGTCGATATAGGAACCGAAGTTACTCCAAAGATAGGCTTTGGCGCGAACTAATCGCCTTTCCTAAAGTTGCTTAAAAAATATAGGAAGCAACGAAAAGATTCCAGCTTTAAGCTGGCTCAGCTAGTTTACCTTACTCGAAAGGACTCGTTGGCGACGAATGTTACGTCGTTCCTCCTCGGAGCGACCCCCCCACACGCCACTGTCTTGGTTAGAATCCAGAGCATACTCGAGGCACTCTTGTTGAGATGTGCATCTTCTGCACACTGTTTTTGCCAGAGAGATCGCATCAAGAGCATTTCCAGTGTTTCCAACGGGGAAGAAGAGTTCGGGGCTTGTATCGCGGCACAGTGCTGCTTCCCGCCAGTCGTTCTTGTCATCAAATAAAGTAACTGATTGTATTGCCACTGGCCCTCCGCAAAGCTTATAGCTGTAAGAATTACTCATTGTCTTACGACAACTCCCTTATGACCATACCGTATGTTGGAGCTGTGTGACAAGGGGCACATGTGAGTAATGTTAAATTAGTAAAGAAAAAACAGAAAAAATAGTAAAAAACAGCTTAGGGAAGGTTTATGACGCAAATTTACGCGCACAGAGGAGCTTCAAGAGTGTTGAAAGAAAATACTCTCGAAGCGTTCAAACACGCCGAGACACTGGGTGCGGGATGGGTAGAGCTTGATGTTTGGCTATCAAAGGACAGCATTTTGACCGTTCATCACGATCTCATCGTCGAAACAGGAGACAACATTATTGAAAGCGGGTATTCAAGTTTCCCAGGTGATGTTCCTACCCTTCTGGACGTGGTGGCTTCCACCGACAATGTGGGAATCAATGTGGAGGTCAAGACCCGAAACAACCTCATGGTAGATGTTCCGACTCGGCGGTTGATCGATGAGCTAGCTCGATTGCTTGAAGATGTAGGAGAGTCTAGAGAGTTCATTGTGTCTTCTTTTAATTTTCCGTGTCTTACATATTTTCGCGACAAATCTCCCGGCACGCCTGTCGGCTTCCTCGTATGGGAACTTGATGATGATTGGGAGTCGTTGATCGCCAAGGTGGCTGAGTCGGATTTTCAGGCTATGCATCCAGCGAATGGAATTGTTTCGAGAGATTTCGTGGCAGCGTGTAAAAAGCGAAACCTAGATGTCAATGTCTGGACGGTCAATGATGAAGACCGCATGGAAGAACTTCTTGGTTTCGGGGTGGATGGAATCATTACCGATGTCCCAGACGTCGCTCTTGAGGTTGTCAAAGGGCGCGGCAGGTAACTACTGGACACAAGGTGAGTAACCCTCACAGGGTAAATCCGGCATTGGGGTTCCGAAGAGCCAACTATCAAAAAAATCTTCAAGGTCTGCACCGCTGACGCTTTCAACTACCTGAACAAAATCGGCTGTAGTGACGCTCTTCCCTCCGAAATCATCTACATATTTCCGAACAGAAGCAAAAAATGCATCATCTCCGATCGTCATTCGAAGAGCATGCAATGTCAGTGCGCCTCGGAAATATACAGCTGGGGCGAAAAGGTTTTCAGGACCTGGATCTCCCGGCAGAACAGCGAACCAACCATAAGCTTCGCCAGTGGTAACTAGAGAACGCATCTCGAGAAAGATATCGTACTCCGGAGCAACAGCTTCCTCGAAGAGGTACTCACTGTAAGTTGCGAATCCCTCATTGAGCCAAATTTCGCTCCAGTTATCTACCGTTATGTAGTTGCCAAACCATTGGTGGGCCAATTCATGCACGTGAATAAAGGGTTGTGTCCATGTCCCATATCCGAAAATTGAAAGAGTTTGCGTTTCCAAAGCGAAACCCAGAGAATCGCTAAGAGCGAGGTACCCATAGGTGTCATATAGGTAGGGGCCAAAAAGATCTGTGAAAACTTCGAACATCGGGCCATAATCAATCCCTAGGGTTTCCTTAGCATGTGCAAACGAACCGCCAGGAAGTGTGTCTGCATTTTGAGCCCAGTGTCGTAGCGTGACGTCGTCCAAGTCTTCTTCATCAGATTCGGTAAATGGGCCATATGCCAATACCGTTAAATAGGGGGCTTGCGGGTACCTTGTTTCGTAGATCCAAGTTGTCACTGGAAGATTTTGGGTATTCGTTGTCTCTTCTTTGGAGATGAGATAGCCATTAGTTACAACCTCCCAATCAGGAAAGTAGACATAGTTGGGACCATTATCTACGGCCATCTCTATACGGAACTGGGCCCGATCCCTGGGGTGGTCGTTTACAGGATGCCAAGCCATGCTGCTCGACGGTTCTCCAACAACGAACATAATATTATTTCGTTGAACCATATTATCCTCTGTTATAAAGGGTTCGTGGTACCAGCCTCCGGCAATTGGGGCGTATTCGGCAGGGACCAATCCGGGAAAACCCGCATAAGCAAATCGTGCTTCAAATTCGGACCCTACAGGCAGGTTCGTTGCTGGCACGACAGTAACTTCAGTGCCTTCTCTGATGAAACAAGCCTCTTCTCCATTCACTATCACTTCACTTACAGCCATGTTTGCGTTTAGGTCTACGTTAAAGCTGGAAAGGTTCTCAGTGGTCTTTGCTTCTATCGTCGTCCAGCCATCCAGATATCCATCACCTGGTTGCCATGTGACGTCAATAAGGTAGCGATCGACGTCATATCCTCCGTTGCCAAGACCGGGGAAGTATGGATCTCCGACTCCTTTGGATCCTTTCTGAAATTCCGTACCGCTTTCATCAGAATCGGAAGACGCTTCACATTTTTGTTCGGCGACTTCTGCTGCTGGTTCTTCAACGGTAGGTGAGGTTTCTCTTCCTGAGGGCCCTCTATATGAACCGCTAGGGATTCGGGTTGGGAGTTTGAATCCTTGGTTATTGAGCAAATCGTATGCCAGCGGATCTATTTGTTGCAGTTCGTCTTTAGTGCAGACATACCATTCGTCTTTGCTGTCTGCACATTTACTGGTGTATGCCGGATCCAGTGCGTCGATGTTCGCCATCAAAATCCAATAAAAGTATTCGTGTATTTGGCAGGAATAATCGCAGGTGTAGTCGTCGTAGGTATACCACGCGCCTTCTGGATAGCTGTTAGGAACGGTTAGGAAGTGTCCACCGCGTGCAGCGTCCACGGCGTCAGCGAGGCGACTGCCGGTTCTGTCTCCAAAATATTCTGGGTAGGTGTTATACCAGCCCACTGAAACGACATGCCATATTTCTTCCAGGTTGGTGTCCCATGTGCCTGCTTGTTTTATTCCGCCGAACGCCCAGTCATCGTGTCCGTAATACATGCTCGCGGCCCAGCCGAGGTTATCTTCACAAAACGTGCCTCTTAACGAAGGGAATACTTCTTCTCGCAGCGCTTCAGTCCAAACAGGGACAACAAAGTTGTTCTCGACGAGGAAACGGTGAACTTCGGGGTCATCCATTACACCGTCGGCGTCATTGTCCATTAATTCGGCAAGCACGTTGGCAGAATGTTCAACATATTCTGTTGGGACACTTGAATGAGAAATGACGTAAATACCGAAAACATTTACAAACACATCGAGTTCTTGATTCAGACAGTCAAATGGGTGTTCCGTCAAAAGTTCAAAATTGAACTCACCGCTTACTACCGGCGGTGAATAATCTCCACCGTCGGCATCTTCATATTCTTCATCAAAAAGACCACAGTCCTCTACCCCTATTGCGACTACAGATATTAGATCTTCCATTTCTTCTTCTGATAAGCCGTCTAGAGCTTCAGCACTCACCGGATAGCCGTCACCTAAGGTGTTCCATTGTTCGAAATCAAGTGGTGAGTTATCCACTACATAATCGATAAAGCATTCTGCCAGGCCTCTACTAACCCCCAATTCAGGATCAGCGAGGATTTCTTGAAGGAGTTGCTCACGGCCACTTTCATCGGATATTTCATCGTCAGTGGTAGTGCTGCAAGCTGTGGCGAATAGAACAGTGACGGTGATGATGCTGGTGGCGACTCTTTTAATCATCTTTAAGGGGCCGGAGTCCGACCAGACTTGGATTAGGTACTACCAGACTGAGGATGTCTGGGACATATTCAAAATGGAGTCTCGTTACTTCTCCGAGATAATCCCCATCTAGCTGATAGGGGAATGGCCTATGCCCTTCAACGTAGAACTCTTCCACGTCCGCTTTGTAGTTGACAAATGAACTTTTGTGGAAAGCTGTGGAACCTCGAAGCGCTCCTGAAACCAATGACAGCATGTGAAGCAACCGCAGGCTGTTGATACTTATCAGCACAACTCCACGATCAAGAGTAGCGTCTGGACTGAGATTTAACGGCCTGCTCCCCAAATAGGTATATGGGTTTGTGTTCAGGCAGATGCCAAATTTTGAATTGGGTATTACCGTCCCATCAGCGTGCCTGATACGAAACGCTGGCTTTCTCCTGTCATAGTGACGCAACCAGGTATCGATGGCTGCGTAGACGAAAAGGGCGTGGCTCGCATAGCGTTTCAGCCTGCCTCTTTTCTCAACTTCTGCAACAACAGCGGCATCAAAACCGAGTCCGGCATGGAAAAGAAAATAACGCCCGTTGGCTGACCCTAAACCGACGCGCCTTGGCCCCCCATTCTCGATGGTCTCCAAGAGTATCCCTGTCGCTTCAACCGGGTCATCTGGTAGGCCGAGAGTTCTGGCAAAAACATTCGTCGAGCCTCCCGGGAGAATAGCAAGCGCAGTAGAGGTTCCAGCAACTCCATTCGCTGCTTCATTTGAAGTTCCATCACCTCCAAGAACCACAACAAGGTCGTATTTATTTTGTGCAGCTTCACGAGCAAGACGTGTTGCATGATCTCTTCGTATCGTCTCAGCGAGAGTGACTTGATGGTCAGCCGATAAGGCCTTCTGAATCACTACCTGCGTACGTGGGGTAACAGAGGAGGCTGCTGGGTTCACTAGGAACATGATCTTCACACTCATAGTGTATGAAATTTTGATTCGACTGTGACTCTTATCACTCCTTTGGTTGTGGGATAAGACAAAACTTGCAGTAAGGTCATTGTTGTAAGTCACCTATGTGACTCAAAACGTATTCCGATATAGCGAGACAAGAGGATTACTATGAAAGTAGCTGTCTGCGTAAAACAGATTCCGGATCCTGCTGATCCAGGTGAGTTAAATTTAGAAACAAAGACCCTAAAACGTGATGTGAAATTGATTCTTGACGAATCAGATTCATATGGAGTCGAAATGGCTCTCCAACTCGTAGGCGACGATGGAGAGGTCGTCTTGGTTTCCATGGTCCCAAATAACGAGAGGAACGGATTGAATAATGCTCTAGCAATGGGAGCTGATAGCGCTGTTCTCGTAAGCGATGACGCACTTGCTGGCAGCGACGCCCTAGGCACAGCAAAGGTACTTGCTGCGGCGATTCGCCGAATTGAACCAGATCTTGTCCTAGCAGCAACGGAATCCTCCGACGGCTATACGGGAACTGTCCCCGAACAAATTGCAGAACTTTTAGAATTGCCATCCGTGACTTTTGCTAAAGAAGTCAGTATCGCTGATGGTTCTGTGTCAGTGAAGCGCCAGACAGAAGAAGGGTATGACGACGTTTCCTGTCCTCTACCTGCCTTGGTTTCAGTGACAGCTGGTGTCGTTGAGCCCAGGTACCCTTCCTTCAAAGGCATAATGGCTGCGAAGTCCAAGCCAGTCGAAGAGCTTACCATCGCCGATTTAGGCATTGACAGTTCCCAAGTTGGGTGGTCTGGAGGCGGCCAAGAGATTGTATCTATTGAGCTGGCGCCAGAACGTGAAGCAGGGGAAGTAATCGAAGATGAAGGCGATGGACATGAACGCATCGTCGCATTTCTTGAAGAACTTAAGGTTATCTAAGGAGTTTTTATGGGAACAATATGGGTACACGCTGAAACTAAAGACGGACAAGTCTCCTCAATAACGCTTGAATTGCTTGCAAAAGCCAGAGAACTAGGTGACGTTGTTGCTGTGCATGCTGGGAGCGATGCCGAAGCTGCCGCTGCCGAACTTGGAGCTCACGGAGCATCTCGAGTTCTTACTGCTGGCGATTTGGATGGTGGGTTAATCGGACCAGCTTTGGCCTCCGCATTAGCAGCAGTCATTGAATCTGAATCCCCATCTGCGATCCTCTTTGGAACAACATACGGAGGTCGTGATGTAGCTGGACGGTTGTCTGTCAAATTAGATGCTCCTGTGATCACCAACGTCGTTGACCTTATTGACGATGGCGGACTGACCGGAGTTGAACCTGTCTTTGGTGGGACAACAAATGTCAAGACGAAGTTCACCGGTGACACAACAGGGATTTTCCTTGTTCGGCCAAAATCGTTTACCGCTGAATCTACTGGGGGAGGGCCTGCTGAGGTCACTGCAATTCCAGTTCCTGATTTAGGGAACGCGGGAGCTGCGAAAATTACGAGTCAATTCGTTGAAGAGTCAGATGGGCCGAAACTCGACGAAGCGGCCATTGTCGTTTCAGGAGGCAGAGGCCTCGGGGAAGCAGAGAAATATCATCTCGTCGAAGACTTAGCAAGCAAACTTGGAGGAGCTGCAGGAGCATCTCGAGCGATAGTTGACGCTGGCTGGGTTCCCTATAGTTACCAGGTTGGGCAGACAGGTAAAGTCGTAAAGCCTGATGTCTATATAGCTGCAGGTATCTCTGGAGCTACTCAGCACATGGTGGGCATGAAGGGTTCCAAAACTATCATCGCAATCAACAAGGACCCTGAAGCACCGATCTTTTCTGTCGCTGATCTTGGAATCATAGGTGACGTTCATAAAGTGTTACCTGCGCTTCTTGAAGCTCTGGACGCTAAATAGGTCAAAGGCTAAGGCATTCAAGTGGCCTTTACCCTAAATCTGATTGCTCTTCTCATTGTGATCGGACTTGCCTATGTTGGGACAATATGGTTGGCCGGATTTGTCCATCGGTCAAAAGATCCAAAAGAAGAAACTGACGAGCTGTAGAGTCTTCAAACTTTGTCTATTCATCGGAAAAATAGAAAAACCCAAACCGATTTAGTTTGGGTGAAGTCCCCCTATTTTAGCATAGGTAAATTTTCGATGTAGCCAAAAAATCGGAAATACGGGCAGAATTGGGAATTTCACAACATGCAGCTTCAAATGAAGCCTATTGACAAGCAAACTTACGCTTTACCAGCCTAAAGTAATCTATTAAATAGATTACTAAGTTGATTATTAATCTCTTAATTAGATATCTATGCGTATTGTATGCTGAAAGTGTCTTTACTAATCAGATAACTGGCCAGGGATACCGTCTTCCTGTCGGGTCAACTGGAAACATCCCATTTTCGATTAGTGCCCGCGCTCTCTGGAACGTAGCTTCACGTTCAACCTCATCGAGACATTCTGTAAAAGGCTCTTCCTGTGATGAAGAAACAAATGTTTGAAGGTCATCTAAAATACTTTGGGCTATAGGCTCACCCGCCCAATCCCAAATCACCGTTCTAAGCTTAAATTCACTATGGAATGTAAGCCCGTTATCGATTGCCCACACTTTGTCCTGAGAATCTAGAAGGCAATGCCCTCCCTTACGGTCGGTACTATTCGCAACGAAGTCGAAGGCGCAGATCTTTCGAAGCGTTTCATGATTCGCCTCTTCTTTAAGAATGTCAAAGTAGTTGATACTCAGATCACAAGGGATGAACAACTGAATAGACCCGTCACCCAGCGGCCCGTCACGGCTAACAGTTGGGGGGACGATATCCCACCCAAGACAATCCGAAAGCTCAAAAGCAGCTACCTCTCTGAGAAAAAGTCGATCTGGAAAGTCCCATAAAGGGCGTTCACCTCTCGCAGGTTTATAAATTCCTTGAAGAGCTAAATGTTCGTGTGAAATATCAACAAGAAACGTAGCATTCGAACTCCAAGGCATTCGTCCCACAACGTCTATGTCACCGTGGAGTAGCGCATTAAGTGCCATTTCGTTTGAAACAGGACCCCGATCTCGAAAGGGACTTTCTTCCTGAGTCATTAGAACGTTAATTTGAGCATGGGCACCAACCATCACTGTGGTTTAGTGGCTCTCCACAGTAAATACATGGAGGCCGACCAGCTTTCACTACATCTACTGCCCGAGTGATAAACGCCTTGACCTGTCCCGGAGTGAGATGAATCTGGACCACTCCAGGGTCGCTCTCTTCACTCTGCTCCTCAACGACGATCACAAATTCGGAGTTGCGCTCCTCAAATGCAACTCCGATAGAGGAGACGCTCCATTCTGGGCTGATAGGTTCGATGAGTTCAAGAGCGATCGGTACATCGTCGTAATTTATTGGTTCGACATCCTCTAGAAGCTGATCTAAGAAGTCAGCAAGCGCCTGCACCTGCATTTTTTCTAGCTTTAAAGTCATCAAGTCTCCTGAGCTCCCAAATTGCAAGAAAAAGACACGCTGGCCTTTGGGCCCTTGAGTGCCAGTTGTAAAGTGCTGAACTTCTCGGAAGTGAAGATTTCGCTTCATTTCGATGCTCGCAGGGGTATAAGAGATTCAAGTTTTTCTCCGGTTGTGTTCATAGCAAGAACCATCGGACCAGAGTGACTATAGAGAACTGCAGACAGAGAGCAGGGGGATACGTGAATTCGTTGGAATAGATCTAGGGGAGTCCCTAAAGCTGCGGAAAGCGCGGCCTTGATAGTATCGGCATGCGATACAGCGACAACGACATCTCCAGGGTGGTCTTTTACAATTTGAGCGATTGCATCCACTATTCTGCTTTGGATCTCAAGAAATGATTCCCCTGATGGAAACCGAAAACTTGATGGTGTTTTCTGAACGTTTTCCCATTCAGGGAGTTTTCGAAGATCTGAAAGCTTTTGGCCAGTCCAAGTTCCAAAGTCTGCTTCTATGAGTCCCTTTCGTGTGCGGGTTCTCAAACCGGAGGCCCTTGCGATGTACTGAGCAGTTTCCTTTGTTCTTTCCATTGGGGAACAGTAAACAGCAGAGATATTTCCGAACGCTGCTACGTTCTCCGCTACTGCCTTTGCTTGACCGATTCCTTTATCGCTAAGGTAAAGCCCTTTTGTTCTTCCGGGAAGGATTGATCCTGTCGTTGGCGTGTGGCCATGCCGGACTAAGCATACGACCGTAGGTTGGGGAGCTGCTTTTCCTTTTGCGGATTTTTTTGTTTTGGCCATTGTGGTAACGCTATCGCTGGAAATCTCCCAAAGAAATCCTGTGGAACCGAAATTTCCATCTAGCCAGTTTCAAATAGGTCTTGCAAGGCCTTGCCTTCTCTGAAACAGCGGCTACGGTCCTTATTAATGAGTGCATTAGAAGTTCTAAATTCCAAAGTAATTGCATGTGGCCTATGTGATCGTCTTGTGCAATGGAGAGAGCAAGTCGCTAAAGAGAAGAGAGCAGCATATGCCGATCAGACATATTGGGGTAAGCCAGTGCCATCTTTCGGCGACCCCTCTGCTCACCTGTTGATCGTAGGCTTGGCTCCTGCCGCTCATGGAGCTAATCGAACTGGGCGAATGTTTACCGGAGATCGTAGCGGTGATTTTCTTTTTGCTGCCCTGCATCGGCTGGGGTATGCCAATCAAGCTGCAGCAACTAGTCGCGAAGATGGCTTAGAGCTTACGGGGGCATATATCACCGCTCCGCTTCGTTGTGCGCCTCCTCAAAATAAACCCACAGCGCAAGAGTTAGGGAACTGCCGGGATTTCTTTCATGAAGAATTAGAATCTCTCAAAAATATTAAGGTAATTCTCGCTCTAGGAGGGATAGGTTACGCTGCTATTGCGAAGGAGTTTGGGATACGACCAAAACCAAAGTTCACTCACGGTTTGGAAGTTCCTCTGCCCGATGAGAAAGTGCTGCTGTGTAGTTATCATGTCAGTCAGCAGAACACATTTACTGGACGTCTCACTGAAGATATGTTTGACAATGTTTTACGGAGGGCCCGAGAGTTAGGGCAAAAGTGAATCCTTCTTTTCGGATCAGGAATCGCTTTAATGACGTAAGATTGAAGCGGAAAACCGATAACGTCAGACAAATGAAACGTTCTTTGCTCTTCCTTCTTCCAGTAGCTCTTTTGGTCGCGGCCTGCGGAAGCTCTGGAAAGCCTGAATCTTTTGATGCCCAAAAAGGTCCTCTTTCTGAATACTTACTGGAGTTTCAAAGTGAGCTCCTTAATGAGGTGAACCCTGCTCAGGTTCCGCTCGTGCAGCGTAATTTTCTCGAAGGTTGCATGGGGGGTTCGAAAACGATATTTGAACAGTTGTCAGGTGCGGCACTAGCTAGAGCTTGCGGGTGTAGCTATTCAGAGCTCGTTCGATTTTTGGAAGCTAACGCTAGTGTGGAAAAATCGGCCTTCGATACTTTCAAGGACTTGGACAAAGCTTCCAAAGAGGAAGATGGTGTCTTGGGGCAGAACTATCAAACCATTTTTGAGGAATGCTTAGCTGGAGCATGAAAAAGCTGGCTGTTGTCCTCTTATCGGCTTTAGTTTTGATGGCGTGCGGTTCTACTGAAGACCCAAAAGGATTTAGTGAGAACCTAGGGCCTATTGACCCGAATTTGGTAGGTGCGCTTGAATTGGGTCAAGATCCAAGTTTGGTTCCTGAAACCCAGAGAAATTTCTTATCTGGTTGCGTCATGGGCGCAACGAATCGGATGCCTGACCTTGTCGCAGTTCAGGAGACAGGCCTTCTTAAAGTTTGCGGCTGTAGCTACCTGAAACTAGTTGAAAAGGTTCGTTTCGAAGCTGCCGCTGTGGCTGATCCCATTACGTCCTCGTCTGACCTTGAGCGTGATGCATATAAGCGATTTAAGAAATTAGATGAAGACTTCCAAGCTACTGAAGGTAGTTTGTCTGAAGAGTTAGTGGAGCTTTTCGCTTCGTGTATTCGCCAGTCCTCTTAGGCTGGCGAGGTCTATGACTTTTTCGTTGGGAGTCCGATTCTCGCGCTTTCATTTGCCCACTCGGGCCATCTAGATCTGCTTTTCTGCGCGAGTTTATGCATAAGAGCAATTGCTCCAGGATCGTCATCTCCTGGCCGCGTTTCGATGACCCCATCCTTCACCATGGCGTCAATGACAGCCCTGCCAAGGTCTGTCCGAACGATTGTTAACGTCCAATCTGAGATCTCTCCAATGCCGCCAGTTGAAATATCGGCATGTTCGGCCGCAAAATCCGGACAATGATTACATCCTTCACGTGTCCACGCATGGCATTCTTTCAAGTTAATCTCGTGGTAATCGCCATTGTTCATCCAAACTTGGAAGACTCCCTTGATATTCATTTTCTTGATGTCATCTTTGTGGAGGCCATACTTCATCCAAAAGAGCTCATCGAACATTGAGTCATCAAAAGATTTTGAACATAACAATCCAATATTTAACTTAATTGGCTTGCTTACTTTTCCGACTTTTCGATGCCACATAACAGGAGCGATCGAAGTTTGGCAGCTCATCCCCACCAAAGCGAGACTGCTTAGTCCCCGTTCTTTCGCCTCGGGGTATGCCATGGTATTTGCAGAATAGGTATAGCGGCTCCCTGCGCCACTCAGGACTTCTTCTCTATTGGTAGCTACCATTGGTTTAGCTTTCCAAC
>CABZWT010000017.1:0-23731 GCA_902529525.1 Actinomycetota bacterium | reverse complement strand
TTCTACGCTGATAGGAACCTCACACTTGAGTGTGTCCAGATCGGTAGTGGACCTGAAACAGCAGCTGCTCTTGCATCCGGTGCTGCTGACTTTGCAGCAAACATTTACAACAACGTCTTCCCATTGCTTGAAAATGGACTCGAAGTTGTTGTGTTCATGGAAACACTGCAATATAACCTCTTTGATATCATTGTCGATACTGAATTTGCAGAAGCAAATGGCATAACTGAAGGTATGGGCTGGCAAGAAACCATGGAAGCGCTTGACTGCACCAATGTTGGTGTTGTTGCTCGTAATGCTGCAGCTGAGGACCTCGCAAGGATCCTTATTCAGGCCGCAGGACTCGATGAAGAGTGCTTTACCTATGTAGCGGTTGGTTTACAGCCACTTCCAGGTCTTGAATCTGGCGACACGGATTGGACTGTTACATTCGATCCATTCCAAGTTGTCGCTGTTGGGACCGGAGCAGGTATTAACCCATTCTCCGTCCAACGAGGCGAAGGGCCTCCAGGACTTGATTGGCCAGGACTTGTTTACATGACAGGTAAGGACACATTTGACAGCAAGCAAGCTGAACTCTGTGCCTACAAGTCAGGTACTATAGAAGCCATAGAATTCTTAGCTGATCCAGCTAATGCTGAACGTAATGTAGAAATTGCAAAAACACGTTTAGCTGAAGCTCTCCATCCGCTAGTACCGGCACTCATTGAGAAGTACCAAAACGCATTCAGCCTTACAGGCGATATTTCATACGATCAAATTGAAACGATCAGCCAAATTTCACTCGACGTCGGTAAGACGACTCGTTTGTACTCTGGCGATGAAGTAGCTGCGGACCTAGTCTGCGAGTAAAAGCGTAGTCGGTTCATAGAAACTGATTCGGGGCCGGTGCTCAGGTACCGGCCCCGAAAAAACTTTTAATTACGATAATTAAGTCAGGAATCAAAAATTATGACCAATGCTGTCGACATAGAAAACGTCTCCCTAGTATTCGGTGGTGAAGGTAACAACCCAGTTCTCGCTGTAGACACCATCGATATCGCCATTCCTAAAGGCCAATTTGTTGCCATTGTTGGACCAAGTGGCTGTGGTAAAACAACCGTACTTAACATGCTGGCAGGTTTGATTCCGCCTACAGCCGGATCAGTTAAGCGAAACGGTGAGGAAGTCGATGGGCCAAGCCGCGATGTTGGCTACATGCTCGCACGTTCGGCACTAAGCCCATGGAGAACGGCGCTTCGTAATATTGAAATGGGATTACAAATTCACGGAGTCGATAAAGCGACACGGCGAGAACGTGCCCATGAACTTATCTCCCTATTGCATCTCGACGGATTCGAAAATTCCTACCCGTCTCAGCTTTCCCAAGGAATGCGCCAACGAGTCGCAATAGCGAGGACCCTGGCCATTGACCCAGATTTGTGGCTAATGGATGAACCGTTTGGAGCTCTTGATGCTCAAACCCGACTTACAGTTCAGGGAGAATTTATAAACCTCTGGGAAAGATCAGGGGAAAGTTCAGTTATTTTCGTAACCCACGATCTAGAAGAGGCCGTCTTGCTAGCAGATCGGGTTATTGTAATGACCGCTCGACCTGGTCGAATCAAAAGCGATACGATCATCGATCTACCTCGGCCAAGAGTGATAGATGAACTCCGATTCGATGACAAGTTTAAAGAAGCTGAGCATAGGATATGGAAGGAACTTCGTGATGAAATCATCTGATACAGCCTCACCTGAACCAAGTAACGACGAAACAGACAATTCTCAAATTTACTCTTCTCAATCAGAAAGTTCTGAAACAGAACGTTTCGACATGTCAAAGATCGTCGAAACACCGAGATGGAAGCGAATTCTCAAAGCCGTTGACCTTCCAATTCAATTTGTCCGGATAGGTCTTTTCGTCCTAATTATTTGGGCGTGGGAATCACGCTGGATTTTTAAAGGAGGGAGCCCTTTCTCTTTCCTCGGTTGGGACTATCAAGTCTTTCCGGAAATTATCCCCCTATTTCAAGGGGTACCCAGCGAGGCTTTGGATTTTTTAGTAGATATTTGGGATGATTCACTGTTTTGGGGTGATTTCTGGGTGACATTACAGGAAGCCATTTATGGTTTTGTTATTGGATCCACTTTGGGATTTACCGTCGGGCTTCTCCTAGGAAGCTTCAGAAGAGCAGCGAAAGTGATGTCTCCCTTTCTTATCTTCGCGAATGCTGTGCCAAAGATCGCACTTGCTCCGATCCTTATTCTCTGGTACGGGGTTGATATAGCATCAAAAGTTGCGTTGGCGACAATAATTGTTTTTTTCATTGTACAAATACCTGTCCAAGCTGCGGTGGCCGGTGTAGATCCGGACCTTGATGTTGTGGCGACTTCCATGGGTGCAACGCAATTCCAAAAATTTAGATTTGTCGTAATCCCAGGTATTCTTGGCCCATTATTTGGATCACTTCGCCTTTCTTCTATCTATTCGATACTCGCCGTTGTGCTCGGAGAATTCATCGTCTCTAAACGAGGTTTAGGCCAGCGGTTACTTTACGAGACAAATAACTTTGGTATGGGCAAAGCAATTGGATTAATTACTATTCTTGCAGGTCTCGCTCTTGTCTTTAATGCCATCATTGGAATGATGGAGCGAAGGTTTCTCAGATGGCAGGACACTGAGGCTCGAGGAAAAGTTGTTTCTCTATAGTCTCAAGTTATTAGCTCAGTCGGGAAAATAGATGGGAAAGCGTGGTAGACCTGCTGGAGTAGATAGCGCGGAAACACGTCAACGAATCCTTTATGCTGCAAGAGCCGTATTTTCTGTCAAAGGGTACGATGGAGCGTCCGTCTTAAAAATAGCGGAATCGGCTGAACTCACTCCCAGCGCTATCTATAACCACTATGAAAATAAAGAAACCCTCTATATGGAGGTATTTGAAGAAACAGCTGATGCGATTTGGGGAAGTGTTTCATCAGCTAGTGAGAAAGGCACGCTCGTTGAAGCTTTCGATCATCTCATAACATCAAGTCGCAAGATAGCCGCCAGGTTTCCCGGCCATTCAGCCTTTCTCGCATCCCTTCCCCTTGAAGCTCGATTTCATCCGGAATTCGAGAAGTTGATGGAACGAAGGGCCGAATTCCAAGATGAAACATTTCAATCTTTAGCTTCACTTGGAACAAGAACAGGAGAATTTCCAGGATTATCTGAGCCCGAACTAAAAGAAGTTATCCGTTGTCTCGTTATGGGATGGTTCTTTGAAAGACACTTCCGACAAGCTGAAATTCCTGGGAGTGGAGAAAGCATCGTAAAATTTGTCAAAGTGATTAGTTCACAGGCAGCACTGCTGTGACCAGTACGAAAAATTTAGCCAAGTGAGTCAAGCATTTTTTAGTCGACAATCAATGACTTAAGCTCTAGCTGATTTACAGATCCCTGCCGTGTTGAAGGATAGTAAGTGGCATCGTTAGATTTGACCGTGATCTTTGAGTACCTGAATCGATCGTGTTCCCATCGCGATACCAAGCTCGCGGACACGCGGGATCGATGGATCATTAATGAGTGGTATTGAGCATGCAATTGCGAAACTATAAATGAGTGAAGACTCATAAACCTCCCTCAAATTTGAGAGACCTATTTTCAGTCCGCACCTTTCCAACTCTTCAGCATAAAAGCGAAGGAGGTCATCTTCTAAGCGCTGTCGGTCTTCGATCGTCATCGATTGAATCAGAAAATATGTGAAGTCAAACACCGGTGGTGCGATACAGCAACCTTGCCAGTCAATGAGTGAAACAGATTGACCATCCGGTGAAAACAGTAGATTATCTGCCCTCAAATCACTATGGATAAAAGTAGAAGGGAACTCTGCAGTACGGCATAGCATTTCGTCCATTTCTTTAGCTAGATCGTCACCTGTTTTAGTAATGGATGAGAGTGATATTTCTCCTTCGAGCATCGCTGCTAATTGTCCCCAGCCGTTTCGTGTAATCGTCGTTAAGTTGGTTCGCCTTCGTTGGTCATCTAGTCGAGGCAGCCAGCTAATCGTCTCTAATTTGGGGTTATTCCACCAATACGCATGCAATTTTGCCATCTCAGTGATCACAAGCCGAGCTTGCTTTTCAGATAAACCAACTATTTGATCGACTGAAGTGTCCGCAGGAATCATTTCCTGCAATAAAAGAAACTCAGCTGTCTCATCGTTGTACCATGCTGCAATAAATTCAGGAACATTAACAGGTGTGGATGAAAGTAGCTCATCGTAGCTACGGAGCTCGCGTTCATGAGTGTCTCCTCGTTTTGCAAGAGCTAAAGTCTCTTCACGAATAGCAGCGAATTTCGCAACAAGAGTCAGTGGGTCTCTGGAGTCATCATGAAAAGAAATGTCCAATTTAAAGATTTCTCCGAGCATTCCCCGATCTTCCCCTATGCGGTCAGCGTGAAACTCGGAAACTTCTTCTCCCAATGCATCACTAAGAAAAGATTCGGTCAGTTCCTCAATGGATATTGGGAAGGGTGGAGGATTGATCACGCTTTGCCCTGAAGAGAAACGAGTTCTTCTCTTTCAGCTTCACGGAGACGCTCATACCATTCTCGTATTTCTGCTCGTCGATTTCGGTCCATAGCAAGGTTAACTAACTCATGGGGATCCTCATGAAGGTCATAGAATTCATGCTCTTGATCATCAAAATGGGCATCTTCTGTGAAGATCTTCGGCCCTTCGATGGGAGTGCCTCGCGTAGTGCTTGACCCTCCAACACCGTAATATCGGCAGTATTTATAACGTCCGTCAAAAATTCCCCTACTTGCATACCTCGTATTCAGCAGGCCGTCATACCACGCCCAGTCTTGGGCAAATAAAACATAGTCTCTACCGTTAAGCGACGGGTTTTGCCAAAGGGGGAGCATCGACCGGCCAGGTAGATCAGCTTCATCCGGATTAATCCCACCAAGTTCACAGATAGTGGCCGCGAGATCGACAGGGTTCATCATCGCATCAGTAACGGATCCAGGAGAAGTAATGCCTGGCGCGACCACGTACAACGGTATTTTCATAGTCTCCTCATAATTCCATGGGCCTTTTGAACGCAGGCCATGAGAGCCACACTGGTCACCATGATCAGCAGTGAAAATAACGACGGTTTTATCCCACGCGTCGGTTTCATCCAACGCATTAAGGATCAAGGACAAGCTCTCATCGCTCATCTGATGCAGTTTGAGATAATAATCGAGCAGGCGAAGCCATTTCGGCCTGTCAGCTGGGTCTAACCATCCATTTGATCTCGACATTTCATGCATAAATCTTCTATGGACATCAGGCTTAGAATGCAGGTCGTCGTCGAAATTCTCTGGAAGTTCCGTCATCCACTCTTCATAAGGAAGATTAAAAGCAGGAAGTGGGTCTTCTCGCCCCCAGTCGTAGGTCGCATATCGCTCTTTTAATGCGTTGACCTTTTCAGCGTTTTCTTCCTGATACCAGGGTTGATCCATGGGGAACCACATGATGTCATGCGGATTAACGAGACCCACTGACAAGAACCATGGGTTTGACTCGTCCTTCCTGTCCTCTATCCACTTGGCAGCGGAACGTGCAATTGGTTCATCAAATTCTACGCCGCTTCCAGCTTGTCCCCAAAATGCTTTATCGTTCCCTTCCCAGTCGCTAAATCCATAAGCGTCCATGTCAGGAAAGGCAACTGGGGCAAGGTGCCATTTGCCCTTGTAACCCGTGTAATAGCCCTTCGAACGGAAAAGCTTCCCGAGCGTTTGGGCATCCGTGGATAGTTCCCCATTTGCAGGCATGATGCAGTTTTCTAGAACTCCATGAACCGGAAGGTATTGGCCCGTAAATAAGGTTCCGCGGCTTGGCGAACAAGGGGATGTATGCGTGTAATACTTTGTAAATTCCAAGCCTTGGTCCATGAGGCGTTGTCTGGCTGGTAACGAGAAACCCTCAGGAATCCAATCCCTTTGGCGTTCTTGATCTGCGACTATTAGAAGAATATTTGGTGCGTTCATTTAATAAAATTAGCACGATAGGAAGTCTGATATGTAATCCATAGATTTCATAGAATATGTTTTTAACTAGTCGTCGGGTTGTGCCTGTCGATCTGACGAAATGAGATGTACCGTCTAAAATTTCAAAACTGGACAATCCAAAAGGAGTTCCGGAATGCTTGTCCCATTAACCGTCAAAGATCATATAGACCGGGCTCGTCTCGTCTACGGCACTCGTATCGGAATCATTGATGAGCCGAATCAGCTGGCGCAACCTCTTCCAGATCTCACGTATGGTGAGTTCGCTAGTCGGGCTAAGGCCATGGCTAAGGGGTTTGAACAAATGGGTGTTCCGATCGGGGGCCGCGTTGGCCTTGTATCTCAAAACGCGTCGCGGATGCTTACTTTTCTATTTGGGACAGCCGCTTGGGGAAGAGTCGGTGTGCCGATTAATTTTCGTTTAAACCTTGAGGAAATTCAATACATTGTTGACCATTCAGGTGCGGAAGTTTTACTTGTTGACCCAGAGTTAGCTGACACTTTAAAGGGCATATCGGTAAAGAAGTTGATTGTTCTGGGTTCCGATACTGACAGTGAGATTTTTGCCTCTGGGGAACCTGAAGCGTGGGAGGAGGATGAAAACGCTACCGCAACGATTAACTACACCAGTGGAACGACGGCGAGACCCAAAGGTGTCGAAATGACCCACCGGATGCTGTGGACAAACGCAGCGATCTTTGGGTGGCAGGCGGGAGTGAATGACCGTGATGTGTATCTGCATACATTGCCGATGTTCCATTGCAATGGGTGGGGGATGCCATTTTCGCTAACTGCGATGGGAGTTCCTCAAGTTGTTTTGCGGAAAGTCGACGGTGAGGAAATCCTCCAACGAGTTAAGAAGCATGGCGTGACACTGATGTGCGGCGCTCCCGCTGTTGTAGCTGCGATACTTGACGCAGCTGCAACATGGGAAGGGGAGATACCTGGGACAGGGAAGACAAGAATTGTTGTCGCTGGCGCCCCACCACCTACTTCAATCATTGAACAAGTCGAAACTGTTTTAGGTTGGGAGTTCATTCAGATCTACGGCCTTACCGAGACAGCTCCTCTTTTAACGATGTCGCGAGGGAGAACAGAATGGGACCAGCTTCCCAGTGGAGAACGGGCACAGTTGCTTGGTCGTGCTGGTGCGCCAGCTTTGGGTGTGAAGATAAAGGTTACTGATGAAGGTGAGATCCTCGCCCGATCGAATCATGTCTTAAAGGGCTACTGGGATCAACCTGAAGCGACTAATGATGCTATCCGATCCGGGTGGTTCCATACTGGTGATGGCGGATATGTAGATGATGAAAACTACGTATCTATAGCGGATAGAAAAAAGGATGTCATTATCTCAGGTGGCGAGAATGTTTCTTCTATCGAAGTCGAAGACGTTCTCTTCTCGCATGAGGTCGTAACCGAAGTTGCTGTCATCGGCGTTCCCGATGACAAATGGGGAGAAACCGTAAAGGCACTCGTCGTCGTTGACAGCGAAATAACTGAGCAAGACCTTATCGATTACTGCCGAGAGAAATTAGCTCATTACAAATGCCCAACATCGATTGAATTCCGAGATGAACTTGCAAGAACGGCGACCGGCAAACTGCAAAAGTACAAGCTACGCGCTCCATATTGGGAGGGCCAAGAAAAACAGATTAATTAGTGCAGCGACCTAAACAAAGGAGGGATTTATGGGTGGTGAAGCATACGACGTGATCAAACAATTCTGGTCCAATCAGGATTCAGGGGATTACACACGAACAGCACATATGTTTTCTGAAGATGCGGTTTTCGATGACCCGATTTTTGGGACTTTCAACGGAAGATCCGAAATATCTCAATTCCTAGAGAAGATGAATACGGTCGTGGGTTCGATCAATGGCAAATTTCGTCTCGAAGAACTTGCAGGAGATGATCACACAGCTTGGGCACAATGGTCTTTCACCTCAGACGATGGACCCCGAGAGGGCGTTGGTGTCTACCGCGTCAAAGATGGATACATCACCTACTACAGGGATTACATGAACGAGGCAGAGAGTTCCTAACTCTGATTATTAGAGAGGATCTCTTCTCCAATTATGGGGCCGGACTTTAAGCTAAAGAGTCCTCCGAGAAGAACGGCGATGATCGCACTTGAGTAAAGGATCGCTGATAGCGATGTTATCTCTATCAGCGGACCTGCAATCAAATTCCCGAAAGGGACCGTTCCTCCGAAGGAAAGCACCCAGATAGCGGCAATCCTTCCGCGTATGTTCTCATCCACGTGCTCCTGCCAGTACGTGCTGAGCGTTGTCGGCAGAATAAGGTAACACAAGCCAACCAAGAAAATAGCAAAGTATCCGGTGTTAATAGATCGAATGGAAACAAGCCATGCAAGTGTTGCCCCAAATGACACGAGCGAAAATCTGATCAGCAGATCTCTTCGTGCTTGTAACAGGACGGTGCCGACGAGAAGAGCGCCGAAAAGCGCGCCAAAGCCAAAAGTTGCATAAAACCATCCATATTGTGTGCTTTTGGCGTCAATACCCATATTCACTTCAGCGATAGCTGGAAGTTGGCCGATAAAAGGAAGGCAAAAGAACGAAAATAACGACATCAAGATTAGAGGACTTCCAACCTGGGGGGCGCGCCTGGCGATTCTAAATCCGCCAAGAAGGCGATCACCTAAACTTTTCGGTTCCGCTGTTGTCTGAGGAATTTGGGTAAAGACTATTGCTGCCAAGACGAAGAGGTATGTTGCGGCGTTTAATCCAAAAACCTCTGCAAATCCGAAACGGCTCGTCAACCATCCCCCCAAAGCAGGTCCGATAACTCGGGCGCCATTCATCGACATCGAATTCAAAGCCACAGCTGCTTGGAGATTATTTCGTCCGGCAAGTTCAGGGATAACCGAGGTGAAAGTCGGGGCGTAAATTCCTTGGCCCAGACCGATGATAAAAACCAAAACCAGAAGCGTTGTTTGCCCGATCTCACCATCTGCAACATTTACCGTCAGAACCACCGTCCACGCTAATTGCCAAATCTGGGAGAGGAAAAGAATGTTACGCCTGTTTCCTGTATCGGCAAGCGACCCTCCCAGAAGACTCAGGAGGGCAAGTGGGCCTAGATTCGCAAAGATAATTGCCCCGAGGTATTCACTTGAGCCGCTTATCTCCCATGCAAGAACACCGAGCGCTGTTGTCTGCATCCACCGCCCAATTCCCGATAGAAATGACCCGATATAGAGCCGTCTGAAGGGGGTGACAGCTAGCGCTTCACGAGTAGTCCCACGTTTAGGTCGTTCAGGCATAAGTACCAACCGTAGCGATACATAAGGCTTCGATTACGAACCCTATGCGATTTCAGTTGTGATTTCTGCCACAAATGCTCAGAAGATCGTATACCCGCCATCCAAACACACCTGTTGGCCGGTGTGAAAAGTTTGAGATGGGTCTGCAAGGAAGGCCCCAACTTCTCTAAATTCGCTAGGGTCCGCCCATCGCCGAACAGGGGTTCTCCGCGTCGTCACTTCACGGAAACGGTCATTCTCAAATGCCGGAGTTGCAAGTTCCGTTACTGTCCATCCAGGTAAGAGACTATTGACCCTAATCTGATGGCGGGCCAAAGCAACAGCGAGCGCCCTGACGAGCCCGGTTACACCTGTCTTCGCGGTTCCGTATGCCTCATTGCCTCCAGCTCCATGGACTGCCGACGTTGACGATACGGCGACAAGACTACCGCCCGTTCCCTGATCGATAAGATGACGTGCCGCCTCACGCAACGTTAAAAACACTCCGTCAAGATTAACGGCCATAATTTTCCGCCATTCTTCAAGACTCACGTCCACAAACGGGGTTCCAGTACCTCCGCGTCCAGCGTTTGCGAACAACCCGTCAATCCTCCCAAATACACTGAGCGTTTCCTGCATACACCGCTGGACATCATCTTCGGAACTGACATCACAAGTAAACGCATGGGACTCAGCGCCCCTTTTCTGCAAAGTACTTACTGCGGCTTCACTTTTTTCCGTATTTCGAGCCCATATCGCGACAGAGCCACCCGCATCAGCGATCCCTTCAGCGAGTCCAAGGCCGATACCACCATTCCCACCAGTAATAATGAACACTTTTCCAGATAAATCAGGCATCAGCGCCTCCTTGTAGTAGTGGCGCGACTGATTCAGCGATGAAAGTCACGTGATCTAGGTCATCCTCATCAAGTACTTGAAGGTATATGCGTGCCGCGCCGGCCTCCTGAAATGCCAGTATTCGGCTGACCGCCTCTTCAGGCATCCCTGCGACACCATTTTCTCTGAGTTCGGTTGGGGAACGACCAATTCGCTCAGCACGTTTTGAAAACTCTTGCTCTGAATCGGAGACGCATACCACCTGAGCAACAGAGAAAATAATGCTCTCAGGGTCACGGCCAATAGATTCACATGCTTGGGATACGCGCCCAACTTGTTCCTTGAAAGCATCCGGTGATCTGAACGGTAGATTAAATTCATCAGCAAATCGGGCAGCCAAATTCGGCGTTCGTTTAGGGCCACCGCCACCAATAATGATTGGGATGCCGGGGTTCTGGACTGCTTTGGGGAGAGCCGGGCAATCTTTCAAAGATACGGTCATTCCCTCAAAATCAAACGATTCCTCCGCAGGTGTATCACGGAAAAGACGGAGGATTTCAAGTTGGTCTTCCATGCGGTCAAATCGTGTTTTTAATGCGGGGAATTCTATTCCCAACGCCTCATGTTCTCGGTCAAACCATCCCGCGCCGATTCCAAGCTCTAGGCGGCCCTGCGACATTTGATCAATTTCCGCGCTCATGACAGCTAGTCGCCCAGGATTCCTGAACGTCGATGCGCAGACAAGTGTTCCGAGTCGTATTTCGTTTGTGTCGCGCGCTAAACCAGCAAGCGTCGTTAACGCATCAGTTGGGCCCATTCTTGCATTAGCGTCACCCATCACGTGATAGTGGTCACTGACGAAGAAGCCATCAAATCCCAAATTTTCAGTATGGGTCGCGAGTGTAGAGAGTCTTTGGTAACCAGCTCCTTGCTGTGGTTCGGTGAAAATACGAATCTTCATGAGCGGAGTCAGTCTCAGAAAGTGCTAGTTATCAGGATTAAATGCTGCTTCTAAAGCGGCGGTTTGATCGGCAGCCCATCGCATAGAAAGAGGGGACTCTGCGACAAAGCCGTTACTTCCATGAAAGGCCCCAGGGTAGACATGAAGCTCTACGGGAACGCCTGCTTGGGATAAGCGTTGGGCGTACTCAATGTCTTCGTCTACGAAAATATCCAGCGTTCCCACGTTGATATATGCAGGAGGAAGACCAGAGAGGTCGCTGGCAGTACTAGGAGAGGCATATGGTGTTACCTCGGCACCACCAAGATATGCCTTCCAAGCAGCTATATTTGCTTCCCTATTCCATACACGTGTATCTGACGTGCCGAAACTACTTGGGGTTTCGTTTCGGTGATCAAGCATTGGGAAAACCAGAAGCTGGAGGATCAAATTAGGGCCACCGTTATCTCTCGCCATTAGGGCCGTTCCAGCTGCAAGGCCACCGCCTGCTGAAGCGCCGCCGATAGCGATCCGTTCAGCCGATACTCCTAACCTGCTAGCGTTTTCACTAAACCATTTCAGCGAAGCGTAACAGTCATGTAACTGGGCGGGGCAAGGATCTTCAGGGGCCAGGCGGTAATCAACTGAAACCACTACACATTGATGTGTTTGAGCCATGGGGGTGCATACGTCGTCGTCCCAATCAGCAGTACCAAGTACCATTCCGCCACCATGAATCCATAAGATCCCAGGAGCTTCAGAAGGAAGCGATGTGGGTTTGTAGACTTTCACGCGCACGTCAGGGTCACCGTTGAGGCCTGGAACCTGTACTTCTTCTATAGACACATCTGCAGGCTGTTCAAAAGCTGGCATTTGAGAAAAGAGCTCCTCAATGCCCTCTCTTGTCGCTGAAATATCTGTTAGGTCCAGTAATTTCTCTGGAAGCACGCTTAGGACTGCGCTGTGCATTTCATCTAGTTCAGTTTCAAAATCAAAAGTTCTTCCTGTCATGACTTCTCCTTGTTCTCTAGGAATCATACGCATCATGCAGGATTCCGTCTAAATCAAAAACTAAAAGTAGCTGAAGGCAGGATTAGAGGCAGTCGTAATTAACCCGCTAGGGATTCGCGGCCTTTTTCTCGTGCTAAAGCCATGATCGAATGGTCGCCCTTCCTCCAAAGCACAGTGAGTTTTACACCGGTGAGAAGCCAGCCGGTAGGGGACAGGTCGCTTCGGACAAGGGAGTCGTCATAGAATCCACCCAGAGTAAACCAAGAGTTGTCTTTATCTGGCTCATACACATGGTGGGCTTGCATGTACATTCGGCACGTAGCAGAATCCCCATCAATCACCGCGAGGGGATTCGTCATCGTATGTTGTGTCGCCGCTAATCCCACAAAGAGAGGCTGCACGCGCCTGACCCATTGGTCGCCCGCTAACAAACTTGGTTCAACAACAGATGACCCTTCATAGGAAGAAAAATCGATCTCTACCTGGTCAGCGAATATTGACCTGTATAGATCGAAATCTTTGGTGTCTATCCCCAAAGCGTAATGATAGATAGTTTCAGCGACCGCTAATTTATCCTCTGCGAGTGAAGCATCATGTGTCATGGTCGTTCTCCAAAATCAGGACCTTCTTTTCTTGTTCGTTTCAATTCCCAAAACCCCGGTGTAGTAGTCAGAGTCACTACACTATCCCACATTTTGAGGCTCTCTTCTTGTTCAAGTACTCGGGTGATGACAGGGCCAAATATCCCGACTTTTTCTCCTTGGCTATCTGTAAAGGCGATGATAGGCGTTCCGATGTCATCACCAGCTAGATCAATGCCCTCATCCATGCGGGTACGAATTTCTTCATCAAATGAGGGATCCTCATATGCCGCGAGGTGGCGGTCATTGACTCCGACTGCATCGAGCACTTCGTTAAGGTCAAAGTTAAGGAAATCTCTGTCGTGGTGGATTCTGCGCCCTAATTCCCAATAATAACGTTGGACAGCCTCGTGTTCCTCGGTTTCGCGGATGGATTCCATCACGCGCAATAAGTTATGGGAACGCACATACCAGGGGTAGCGGTTGCTGTCCTTATCAGGATTGTTTTTGAAGTAGAGGCTTATTGGCTGCCACGTGATCGTTAAGTCACGATGAGGCTGTACTCCGTCAACGACCCACCTGGCCGTAACCCAACACCACGGTCATATCGGATCAACCCAGAATTCTATCTCCACCGTATTCCTCGCTTACCAAATAAATGTCATGGCCGGACAAGTACTTTCGTATGTTCTGATTGGCCTGTAGCTAGTTCGGCAAATGTCTCAGCGATATCTGCTAGGTCTATGGTCCCGGAGTGTAAAGCGTCTAAATCTATCCTCCCGTCGCTCACATACCCCATCGTCATTTCAAATTCCTCGTGGGTGTATCCGAGGGCAGCAGAAACTGTGATTTCCTTGTTGAGCCATTCTCGTGGTCTCATTGGAGCATCCCCCATTGCCAGCCCTATTAAGGAAACTCTCCCTCCTCTTCGGGCTAAATCAACGGCGGATTGAACAGTCGCCGGGATTCCTGCGCATTCGTACACGACGTCTCCACCTAGGCCACCGGTATGTTCGGCGACGAAGTCTCTTGCGTCACTAGGGTCAATGCTGTGATGGGCTCCAAGGGTTAAGGCTAGATTTCTTCGAGTTTCATTTGGCTCTACGACGATAGTTGTGCCGGCTCCGG
Organism: Actinomycetota bacterium; assembly: GCA_902529525.1. Lineage (GTDB taxonomy): Bacteria > Actinomycetota > Acidimicrobiia > Acidimicrobiales > UBA8592 > UBA8592. Next base: position 9,950 of record CABZWT010000017.1, on the reverse strand, counting down.
CGGCGAGAACCCATTGTAAGGCACTTAGTCCAATTGGTCCGGCACCTTGTATCACCGCTACGTCACCTAATCGTGGGGCAGTGGCGCGTACAGCATGAAAACAAATAGCTGCGGGTTCAATCTGGGCTGCTTGTTCGTCCGTTAAGTCAGCGTTTTTCACTGGAACAACGCGACCATGGTGAATCGTGAGCTGTTCAGCGAAGCCGCCATGGGGTGTTTCAAAAGGTCCACGCCCGACCATCGCTGTTAGTACTGTTTGGCATTTGTTCATTTGTCCAGCGAGGCATGCGGGGCAAGTACCACAAGAAGGGGGAACAGCAATGATTACCCTATCTCCTTCAGCGACTCGGGTGACTTCCGAACCGGTTTTGGAGATAATGCCAGTCCATTCGTGACCGCATGTTGAGGGCCAAGCAGGCCCCGGGCTCTGATACGAATGGATATCGGTTCCACAAATCCCGCAGAATATGATTTCCACTACAACCTGGTTACTTTCAGGGTCGCTGGGTTCAAATTCGACGAATTCGATCTTTTCCTTGTCGGTTATTAGCGCTGCTTGCATATGCTTAACCTAGTCTCAGTATCAGAATACTTCATATCCGCCGGTAATCCTAACTTACCCAAGCACCCGATATTACCGAAAACGGTAATCAAGAGAGTAGAGAAAAACTAAGGTTTTTTTCTTGTAAATTTAGGAATTGGGATTCTCACCTTTCGAAAATAACGCTTATAATCTGCTCATCACGAACGAAGGATCTGATATGCCCCTAGCCAACTATTTCCAACCAAAGAACCCTTTGAAGTTTTTATCTATTCTCGCTTCGTTTATTCTGCTTATGAGTGCCTGTAGCAGCTCTCCAGAGAGTGAGGTCTCTGAAGATACGACCTCTCAATCAACTGCCAGTACTCAATCAGATGAAGAGGGCCAAGAAACACCGCAAAGTGAGGAGTCGGCTGATGAGGAGTCTGTTGAAGAGGAGGCGGTTGAGGAGGAGTCTGTTGAGGAGGAGTCTGTTGAAGAGGAAGAAGAAGCAGATCAGCCAGCTCTAACTGACGAAGAAATAGATATAGATGCAATTCTCACAGATACATATGATTGGGGAACTGGAACAACCGCTAAAACCATCGTCCTTCAAGAAGCACTAGGTATAGTTTCTGATGGTAGTTACGGGATAGGGACACGGGATGCTCACCTTGCGGCTCTAGTAGAGCGTGGATTGTCTATAGAGAACGTCCCCGAATCTCCCGATGAGGAATTAACCAACGAGGTCAGTCCAACACCAGCCTCAGGCGATGTCCCACAAAGCCCTGTCGAGCAAATTGAGGAGGGTGCTTGGATTTCCAATAGTTCATCACCGAACTGCGATTGGCGCGGAACGGGAAGTTGCGGATTCTACCATCGTGCTTCCGACTCGGATTCACCATATGTGGGACCCGCTGGGAGTTCAGGAGTTATTAATCCCGAAGAGTGGGGATCTGCAGGTGAGTGGGCGTATAACTTAAATGATGGAAGCTGTAACTTTAATGGTGAAGGGTGCGGGTACTTTTTCACGGAAGTTTACGATACGTATTCTATCCAAAGTCTAGTTTCGGCCCCTAGCGTTCCTTCAAACCTTAGAGCTGGACCTGAAAATGAGATAGGAATAGTCGCTTGGACTGCTTCTACAGAAAACGGTGGGATAGCAAACGTAGAGTACACGGTGACGGCGAGCCCAGGTGGCGCTACATGTGTTACTGATCAAACGACTTGTTATTTTGCATTGACCAATGGAACTGACTACACATTTACCGTTTCCGCTACAAATGGTGTATTTTCTAGTGCGCAGTCATCTCCATCTAGCACTATTACTCCGGGAGCTTCCAGCTCTGTCCTTCTCAATCTAGATGGAGGGGATTTCGGAGCTGATGTTTATAGCAGCGGTGGAATTGATCTTAACTGGGGAAATAATTCGGGTTCTCCGTATTATTTTGCCCATGCATTTGCGCACTATTATGACATAGACGGAGGAAATGGCCATGGAGGCGTTGCCTGGTCCAGTAGAGCAACAGAGCGAATTGATGTGAGCCATAACGGAGAGTGTGTGAAACTCAGCCAATTCTCACTTCGAGTAGAAAACGATGCTGTGGGATTTGGCCCCGAAGAAGAGTATGACGAAAATACAGTCGAACTGGTCAGTGCATCCGTCTACCTCTATCAAGGTGGAATACTTATCGGCTCGCAATCAACTGGACTCACGCTGGCCCAGCAGACAGCATCAGCTCAAACCAGCGTAGCTGTTTCTGCTGGGAGTGCAGGATGTGTAGATCGTATCGAAATCGTCTACAACATAAGTGGGGTCTGTGATCTGGATCAAGGTTCACCTCCATGCTTCGATCAGACGTCAGATGCAGAACTTGGAGTAATGAGCGATAATTGGCGATTCGATAAGTGGGGCTAACGCAGACAGGTACCCTACTTTCTAGTGCCGTAAGTATGAACCAAAGATTCTCTTTGATACGTACGCAACTCATGGGGTAAGAGTGACCTTATCCTCCTAGGTCCATGGTTTCTTTCCCGGATCGAACTGAACGCTTAAGTCCGTTAGCTTCAACTACTTGCACCTTGAAACCGTCTTCTTTGTTCGTCTTTACCTTCGGATGACTGCGACTGTTACCGTTATTCCCAGTCCCATAAGTATGAGAACGACTGCTACTTGCATTTGTGTGCTCGATGAACCCACGAACGGTAGTTCTTCTTCCGGTTCTTCATCTGTCACGTTAGGAGTTTCAGGAGTCGGATCAGGAGTCGGGGTTGGGGCTGGTGTCGGGGTCGGGTCAGGAATGACTTCAACTTCTGGTTTCGTAACGTTCACGGTTTGCCCGAAGGCCAACATGATGTCCTGCGAGTCATCGTTACCAACGCCGAGATAGGTAGCTCCAGGAGCTTCAAAGGATAATGATGTAGCACCGTTCGGCCACGCAACATACCCGTTGAGGTCGGTAACAGCAGTACTGCTATCGCTGAACGTAACCGTCTCCCCATAGATAGGTCCAACCGCACCAGTAATGACAATGCCTGAGTAATCGGCTGAGTCCGCCACCGTCCATGGTCCCTGCTTGTCGGTAGCTTCAGCTTCAAGACTGAGGATGGCTTGATTGGCAGCTGCCATTAATGCGTCAGGATCATCCGCATACAGGTATGCTCCGCCCAGGTTGTCGCCGATAGCTAGCAGCCATACATCGACGTTCGGGTCAGGATTCACGTTTTCTTGTGGGGTAAAGCCCGTACCTGCGTCAGATACCGCTTCGGAGGTGTTGAATCCATCCCACACACTTGAACCGTTCGGGTCAGAAACCCATTTCCAAATGAGTGCCTGCGCTGCTGCGAAGACAGGTGCGGTGTTTCCATTCATAGCGGTAAGAAAGTCCGAATTGAACTCGCCACCTGATGCCGCAATACCTCCGTGATAGTCAGCACTGTACTTCCACGCTAAGTACGTGGCTTTCGCATCAAAGGTGAACGCACCATACGGGGATTGCAGGATGTTGGAAGGGATGTCTGCTTGCACGCAGTACCCTAACACTCGACAGAATGTCCCATTACCGGTTTTGCAATCTCCGTCTTGCCCGACGATAGCCAACGCTCCTACGTTCATGTCGCATTCACCGTTCAGGCACCCGAGCACGGTCGTTCCAGCGATTGACACGCCATTCAGGAAGTCCCAAAAGTTTTGCAGCGTGGGGTTTGCGGTAAATGGGGTCAAGTCCGTAGTGGTCACGACGCTTGCATTTATCACGTTGTAGGTCTGAGCTTGCGCCTCAGGGGCGTTAGAGGTTAAGAGCACTAAAGGTGTGGCTGTAAGAAGAACCGCCAAGAACGTCGATACAAGTTTTCTGGACATGACGCTTGTATACGATAGCTATGCACTTGGGGCAAAGCAAGAATAGTCCGTTGAGACTAATCCCGTCGAAGTACCGCTGCGGTGGTACATATGCCGAGTCCGGCTAGGACGAAGAAGACCGCTGCGTGGAACAAAGACTTTTCGGAACCCACAAAGGGGAGCTCTTCCTCTTCTTCAGGTTCATCAGTTGGGCTTACCCCAGCGACCTCTATGGGGTAAGAATGACCTTATCCCCTAGGTGCATGGTTTCGTTTACGGATCGAACCGAACGAACTCCAGCTCGCGAAGCTTGTACGCGAGTAATGCTGGCATAGTCGATCCGCAAGCCGTACCGGTCTTCGTATCCAAGTGTCCGTTGCAGAAAGGACATAGCAACCATGGCATGGCAGAAGGCCACAACAGTCTTTCCAGCGTTGGTCGTAATTATTTCTTCAAACGCTGCGAAAACGCGATCAGCAAACGCTTCGATATCGACATCGCCATGCATACTGTCCGGGTCATCGACGATTGCTTGCCATTCATCGCCCCCTTTGGCCTTTACTTCTTCCATTGGAAGGTACGTATCGCTGTCTTTGTCAATTTCTATTAAATCATCGACGATTATCAACTCCTTACCGAGCTTTTCAACAAGCGGTTGAGCTGTTTGACGCGCCCGAAGCATAGGAGAAGAAACGATCAAATCAATATCTAGATCACATAAGTAGTTCGCAACAGCGTCCGCTTGTGCATGCCCGATATCGGTCAAGCTGGGGTCCGCAGTCCCCTCAACATTTTCTACGCGGTTAGGTCTTCCGTGTCTAACGATTATTAATTCCACATCATGAGCTTAGAGAAGCTGATCGGGAAGTCCACCCTAAGTGTCGAAATGATTCTAACTATCGATGAATATGGAACACGTGGTCCGGTTCATATAATGTGACATTGTGAGCGACCTACCAACACTCGATTTATCAGGGGGAACGGCACTCGTCGTAGGCGGCGCCGGTGGGGGCATAGGATCGGCGGTCACTTTAGCTCTCGCAGACGCTGGAGCAGAGCTCCACATCGTCACTTACGACAGAGACCATGCTGAAGAGGTCATTGAAGAAGGTAAAGGCTTGCGAGGGTCGATTCAACCACACATCGCAGATGTCACCGATGAAACGGCTTTTTCTGCAGTGCTTAACCACATTTTAGACGCCCAAGATCCGGTGAAGTTTCTAGTTAATGTTGTTGGCGGGGTTGGTGTCACAGACTGGAGCAGGACAAAAGACTGCGAGATGGATACCTTTGACCGAATCCTTTCAAGAAATCTACGGTATGCCCTACTTAGCTGTCGCGAGGTCGCCTCGTCGCTGATAGTGCAATCTTCACCAGGGGCGATCGTCAACATTTCATCTATCGCAGCACGAGCTATTCCCCTCCTTGCCGGATACGGGGCAGCTAAAGCAGGACTTGAATCTATGTCACGGACCATGGCTGCCGAGTGGGGCCAGCATGGTATTCGTGTTAATGCGGTAGCGGCAGGAACCGTGAAAACACCGAGGGCCGGCCAAGGCGATGTCCAAGAAGTCGCCCAGAGAATTCCACTTCAACGCCGAGGAGAACCCGCAGATATCGCCAACGCTGTCCTCTTTCTTCTATCAGAGAAGGCAAGCTACATCACGGGCCAGACCTTAACTGTTGATGGAGGTTCCACCCTCGGAGTATCGGGCGACAGCCTTCCTGACGTAGTAACTAATCCCGCGGTACGAGAACAATTTGACCAGAACTAGTCGTTTGGGATCTCTACTGGATCTCCAACTGCCATACGTCCTGACTGGACTGGTTCCAAACTCAGACCTGCTTCCCGTTGATGATTTTTGCTGAGGTATTTCAGAGTTTTTCGTGAAGCTGGAAATTCACCAAAAGCTCTAGAGATGACGATGCAGCGATCCGTCCTCTTCTTTACATCTACAGTGACGCCCCCAAGAACCAACTCTTTACCCACCCATTCATCTTCGATAAACGCTTCCGATGTAGCGACAACGATATTTGGTCTGAACCTCCGTACATCACCAGCTCCTTCCCCAACGCGGGAATCGAGCATGGTAAGGGTACCCGAACCTATTAAGTGCAGACTTGAACTCGAGTCAAAGAACCAACCCGGAGCAGTAGAAAATTCAAAAACTTCCGGCTCTTCAGGGGCCTCATCGTGACCCTCATCCCATTCAATCTCAATTATTGACTGTTCTCCGGGAGTTGGGCGAGCTAGTCGTACCTCTCGGTCTAACCACGACGACAGGCCAGCATCGATCCCAGCGTCGCTAGTGTGGAATTCATTCCCATCGATGGTAATAAGGCAGCCGTCATCGACTAATGCCGCTGACCCTTCAAGTAGTTTCGGCACCCGCTTCGCCGACAGCAGTTGCCCGCTTTCATTATCAAGAATTCCCCATGCCCGATCACCAGGTATGACATCTGTGACTTCTGTGGAGGTTAGTTGTTCTCCTTGGAGAGACTTAACCGGATACCGCCATAGCTGCTCAATCGTTGACATTACCAAGGGTGATCGGTGCCGTCCCAGCGGATAAACCGCCCAGAGTCCTCGATAGTAAGCCCCAAAAGGGAGTTAACAATGGCCCCTGCTGAATCAGAAACTTCCATTTCAGCAGCATCTGTTCCCATATCTGTCTTCACCCAACCTGGGTGCAAGGCAACGAAAGACACGTTCTTATTTGTCGACGCTGACATGACAGTGATCATGTTCAATGCGGCTTTTGAAACGTTGTAGGCAACATCGAAAGGCATCGCAGCTCCAATGATCATGGATCCAAGTTGGGACGATGTATTTAATACGACAGGATTCTGTCCTGCTTCGAGGAGCCCTATGACGCTTCGTGTAACCATCATGGGGCCTAGGGCGTTGATTCTCGTCTCCTCGAGGACTATTTCATTATCAACCTGCCATGGGTTGCATTGTCTCCGGTCAGCTCCTAGGTCGTTGCTGGTAATTCCCGCATTATTAACGAGGATGTCTAGAGCATCAGTAGTATTTGCGAGGTTCTCTCCGAACGCAGTTATCGAATCTTGATCGCTGATATCGAGTTGAAGGATCCCTTCGGGTCCTGCTTCTTGGAGGTCAGTAGCTCCTTCAGGGTTCCGAACTGCTCCATATACTGTGTGTCCTTGACTAATAAGGATCCGCGCCATTTCCAACCCGATGCCCCTACTAGCTCCTGTGATAACTATTCGTTTTTTGTCCATGCCCATACGATATAACAAACCAAACAGAAGAAAGAATCAGAATCCGATTTCCTCAATCGGTGAAAGGAAAGTTTTCCACCGTTTGTCCTTCACCTTCAGGTTGGCTTATCTGCTTCGGGTAGAACAGGAAGGTAACTATTGCACCGAGAAGATACGCGGCTGTTCCAAGAACCCATACCCAGAGGTACGCGTCTGCGAAATCTTCTCCGATTCTATTACCCACAATCGCCGCAGCCAAGACTGCTCCGAGTGCCGATCCCAGCCTTCTCCCCGTGTAGGAACCTGATGTTGCGCTAGCCAACATAGTGTCATCGATACCGATAAGAGTCGCGATAGTGGTTGTGTTCCCGATTGCCATCGCTCCCAAGCCGTACGCTAACAATCCAATCGCGAGATACGTATATCCAATATCGATCAACCAGAACCCCATAAGAATGCAGGCGCCTCCGCTCCACAAACCACCAAAGACAATCATTGAACGTGGTCCACGCTTGTCCACTATCTTTCCAGCAATAGCAGAAGTCAGTATTGGGATAACGTTAAGCGGTATCAGGGCGAATCCTATGCGAAGAGGTGTCCAATCCCAGACTTCTTTCATGTACAGGGGAAGACCAAAATAGATCGAGAAGAATCCTATCTGGCAGAACACTGACCCCAAGCAGCCGATATTGAAAGAACGGCTCGTAAAAATTTTCGGATTGAGAAGTGGGTAGGGGTTAGAAGTGTTTCGGTAGACCAATACCGGCGCAGAGAGGACAAAGAAGGCAAAGCATACCAATGTTGGGGTAGCGTTCCATCCCCAATCCTGCCCCTGAACCAATACCAGCGTGAAGCTCGCAACCGTCAACGTCGCGAGCAGTGCAGCAAAAAGGTCAATTGGGGTTGAGTCTCGTTCTTCCTCATCTTTACCAAGAACGAACCATCCGGCTACAAGCGTTACAAGAGCTGCAACGCCAGTAAAGATGAACACAGCCCGCCAGTTGAAAATTTCAACAAGTGCAGCACCTATTGGGCTTGCGCATAATCCTGCTCCAGCCCCTATCGTTCCCCACACTCCGAATGCGTATGCTCGTCGGGAATGTGGAAATTCAACGAGACATATTGCAAGAGCTGTCGGGGATAGCATCGCTACTCCCATACCTTGAAAGGCCCTGAATACAATTAGTGCCCATATGTTTGAGAACAGGCCGCCGAAAATAGCGGCAATCCCGTAGATGACTAGTCCACTGAGAAAAACTTTTCTCCGCCCGAACCTGTCGGCCGCTCTTCCAGCAACCAGAAGAGCAGAAACCATGACAATAAAGAAGGCTGAGATTATCCATGACAGGGTTGTTCGCGAGGCCTGGTCACTGAAGCGATCTTCAATGAAGGGAAAGGCCACGAACATCGCACCACTATCGAGGAGAAGTAAGAACATTGAAGATGAGCAGACGAAAAGGACAACCCAAGCTCTTCTGCTTATCGGTTCTAACTCCTCGAGGTGATTCGGAGTGTTAATATCGTTCAAATTTACTCTGGTAGGGGGTAGTGGACCCCTGGGACTCCAGCCTCAAGGGCTTGGTACCAGTCAGGTCGGGGTTGAACAGGCTCGTAGGATGTTGGAATCATCGGCGTGTCAACATTCCATTCATGGTGAATAGGCGGGATCTGGAAGCTCCCGTTTATCGCGTTAGTTCCGCCATCAACGAGAAGGTCGACGCCGGTTATGTAGCTGGCCAGATCTGATGCAAGGAACATCACTGCATTAGTTACTTCTTGAGATTCACCTACTCGACGCATCGGAGTTCGACTTGCGATCCATTTATCGATTCCCATCGCTTCCAAAGCAACTCTTGTCATCTCGGTCACAATGAATCCAGGGGAGACCGCGTTTACTCGGACTCCTCTATCCGCCCATTCGGTACCGAGCTGAAGGGTCATGTTTCGTAGCCCTCCCTTTGCAGCGCTGTAGGCAATCACACCGTTTTCACTTCCTCCGCTTCCAAGTATTGATCCGATGTTGACGATAGACCCCGACCCGTTTTCTAACATATGTCGGCCGCATTCTCGGGCGTAATAGAAAGCTCCAACGAGGTCGACAGAAACAATCTGATTAAACGTTTCACTGTCAAAGTGTTCTGGAGCGACGCCGCGCATATCAGCTATGCCTGCGTTGTTGACAAGGACATCTATTCTTCCATGCTCTTCGATACCTGTACTAACTACGTTTTTCACGTCTTCTTCTATGGAAACATCGCCAGTGACAGCTGTGACTTTACTTCCTTTTTCTCTGCAAGTTTCCGCCACATTTTGAAGCAAATCTTCCGAACGTGCTGTGAGAATTAGATCAGCGCCAGCCTCTGCGAATGAATAAGCGAATTGTTCTCCGAGCCCGTAGCTCGCTCCTGTAATTAGTACTGTTTTTCCTTCGAAGTTAAACATTTGTTACTTCCCCTTCTATTTTCAATATTTTAAAAGAGCTTTTGTCTGCTCTTGAACTATTAACCTCTGCCGACGAGATCAAGTTGTCCTAAGATTTCCTGCTCTCTTGCGATTCGTGATGTTAAGACTTGTTTGAGCTCCCCGAGCTTTTGGCTATCTCCGGATTCAAACGCTTCATCAATTGCTTCGGCTAATGCTTGGGAGGCCTGTGAGTAGCGTTCCGCCACATCGCAGAGAAGTAAACTCTCCCCGCCGATTTGGCTGCGCTCTTGCCCAAGAGCGTCTTCTATCTGCGCAATTTCCTCTACCATCCACGCTATTTCTGATGCGCTCCGGCGACTTAATCGTCGAAGAAGCTGCTCAGCTTGCCCAAGTAATACTTTGGCTTGTTCATCTTCGATAGCAGGAGCTACGACTGCGTTA
>CABZWT010000016.1:0-25270 GCA_902529525.1 Actinomycetota bacterium | reverse complement strand
GGGCAGTCGACTCAAGAATCAGAATTGGACGAGCTGGCAGTCATTGCACACAGTGCGTGTTTAGTGAAAGAAATGTCACTTTCACTTGATCGTCAATCTTCTGGGACTAGAAACAAGGCATCTATGCGAAAGGACAGCGATTTTCCTAACTAGCGGTTACTAGGATTCGTTGTGATGCAAAGGCTCCAACTCCGATAGCTTCGCCCATCATGTCAACAGTTGTTGTTCCATCGGGCGACACAGCGGTTACTTTGCCATTTGCTCCAGGGATGAGGTTAGATTCCTCTAAGAATTCTAACAATCCAGGCTGGAACTCTAATTCTTCGGGAATACGTTCCACAGTGAAACTATCTCCGACCACGACTTCACACAAAGAAGAGGTTCCTTTAGGAGCCTGATATTCGGACCCTGGAATAGGGTTTCCATGCGGACAAGTTGTTGGATCTTCTAGCATGCGGATAAAAGCCGCTTCCACTCTGGGAGAGACTACATGTTCCCACTTTCCCGCTTCATGATGTGCTTCTGCCCAACTTAAACCGAGAATATCGGTTAGGAATCTTTCTGCAAGGCGGTGACGTCTCACTACTTGCTTTGCAAGGCTTTTACCTTTACTAGTTAAAAGGACTTTATTGCCATCCATCTTTATTAATCCAGCGCCATCCATCTTTCTGATCATTTCAGAAACAGCTGGTCTCGAGACTTCAAGTCGTTCAACGATTCTTGCCTGAATAACGTCGATTCCATCTTCGGCAAGTTCAAAAATCGTTTCGCAATATTCCTCGAAAGCTGGATGAAATTCTTTACTTTCGTATGCCATAACTCCACATTACTTGATTATTCTTCAAATTGGTAGTGGAAAATAGATGACTACGCATTTTCTTGAACTGTTTTCAATCGCTAGGGTGCGGAACTGTGGACCCTTCTATCGGCATCATCGTAAACCCCCGATCAGGGGGGGGATATCCGGCGAGCAGTCGCTGCCGCAGGGCGATCTACCGTTGAAGACAAGATCAGTATTGTACGGCGTATTATCCTCGGAGCGAGAGCGACTGGGATACATCATTTTCATGTCAACTATGAACCAATGCAGATAGTTCGTAGGGCAACAGAAACACTAAGAGATATAACGATCCACTATGTCAATGAACGGCTTCAATTCACAGAAGAGGACTCTACACTTGCCGCAAAAGAGATGAGCCAACGAGATGTTGCTTCTGTTGCTGTTCTTGGAGGTGATGGCACAAACCGCGCCGTCGTAAAAGGGTGGCCAAGTATTCCTCTTCTTCCCGTATCAACTGGGACGAATAATGCTTTCCCAGAGTTCATCGAACCAACTGTTGCTGGAACAGCGATGGCACTCGTAGCGCTAAACGTTGTTCAGTTGGACCAAGTTTCACAAAGGGCAAAGATTATTCATATCACTGCTGATGGCATAGAACCAGAAATTGCTCTCATTGACGCAGTTGCTGTTACAGATCCATACGTTGGATCTCTGGAACTTTTTCAATCAGAAACCATGAAGATCGGTCTCCTTACTCGAGCAGATCCAACCGCTATTGGTTTCTGTTCAATCGGTGGGCTTCTACACCCACTCTCACCCAATGAAGATAAGGGACTCTTTGTAGCATTTGCACCTGTGTCTGATCAGCGAACTTCGAAAATTGTTCATGCTCCTACCGCTCCTGGACATCATGAGCCGGTTGGAATCATTGAGTATCGTGAAATTTCGCTCGGTGAAATAATTACATCAAAAGGCGAATTTATCCTTGCATTCGATGGTGAACGAAAGATACGTATTCCCGAAGGAGTTGAAGTCGAGCTACAGATACGAAGAGATGGACCGCAGGTAATTGACCCTAAAGCAGCAATGGAAGCTGGGAGACACAAATATCTGAAAGATAGTTAAACATCTGGGATTCCCATATCAAAATTTGATGAACGAATACCGCCATCCACACCCAGAATCTGCCCGGTTACGAATGAGGCTGCAGGTGAAGCAAGATAAACGGCAGCAGCAGCTACGTCGCTCACTTCTCCTAAACGACCCATAGGTGTTCCATTAACCATGGTCTGATAGATTTTTTCATTTGTCAGAACTATTTCCAACGCGTCAGTTTTGATAGCTCCAGGGGCTATAGCATTTACCCTTACACGTGGCGCTAAATCTAATGCAGAATTTAACGTAAGTTGAAGCATCGCTGCCTTTGCAGTTCCATAGGCAGCAAAACCCCGACTTGGAAACCTTCCAGCTGCGGAAGCAATATTTATCACACTTCCATTTTTTGATTCAGCTAAATAGGGGACCGCTAACTGGGTGAGATTAAACGCCGTTGTGACGTTCCATCGAAGAGCTTCAGAGAACGCTTCTTCAGAAGTATCCATAAATCCTGCAGGTATAGAACCACCGATATTATTGACAACAGATGTAATCGATCCAAAATTGTCAACTGCGGCGTCGACTAATGCTTCTAACCCCTCTCGTTCCGCAAGACTTCCGGATACCACTACGGCTTTACGGCCCATATGGTTAATCTCCTCTGACACGGAGATAAGATCCTGATCATTACGCGCCCCGATAACAACATCGGCACCAGCAGCTGCAAACCCGACAGCTATAGCTTTCCCTATCCCACGACTGGCTCCAGTTACAATCGCAACATGATTGTTAAGTTGAAATAAATCCATCACCATTCCTCAATGGTGACCGAGAAATAAACTACTTGCACATCTCAATAGCAATTTAGGTGGTGAATTCCATTAACGAAGACATACTGAAAGGCATGAGCACAGACAACAGTACCTTATCCCTTTTACCCCTAGATGATGATTTGGATGTCATCCACACTCGACAATACGAAACCCGTATCTACAGGGTGAATGAAAAAGAAATGCTTGTTCGAGGAGCAATCTCTGATATGAAACCTCCAGGGCTCTACGTCCCTGATGATTCACAAGAACTAGAAATTCACCAAATGCACATCGAACTCACAGTAAAACTCCCTGAACTTGAGATCACTCACGCGCGAACAGCATTTGAAACACACCCCCATACCTCATGCCCAAAAATTATTGACCACTACGAAGAACTCATAGGGTTAAACGTCGCAAGAGGATTCACCCAAAAAGTCCGTGAATTATTTGGAGGGCCGAGGGGGTGCACACACATCACGGCACTTCTTCAAGCAATGGCACCAGCAATAGTTCAGGCAACATGGTCCATGGCAGTACTTCAAAGAAGAGAGAGCGGTTTACCACCGGGCGCTGTAGATTCGAACCGAGAAAAAATGCATCAAGGGAACATAAACACCTGCCACGTCTGGGCCGAAGACGGTGAGCACATACAAGAATTCAAAGATGGGAAAATGCCGGCTCCACCCCTTCAAGTCACAGAGCGGCTTATTGAACTTGGAAGAAAACCCGAAGAATGGAGAGTCTTCTAACTAAATGACCACTTTCCGCTTGCATCAAAATGCAGTTCGCTCAGTTCGCCTTCACGTACTTCTCTATCCGTCCCTAAAGCAACTGAAACTTTCTGATAATTCCATTTCATCACATCAAGTGATAATTCAATCAGTTGATCGTCAGTAAAGAACTCCCTTAATTCAGTGAGATCCTCTCCAGTGACCGCACTAGGTTGAGTCATCAAATTTGTAGCAAAGCGAGTAGCCAAAGCGTAGTGCTTATCTAAATCTTCATCGTTTCGCATAGCCCTCTGCGCTAGATCTTCATCTAAACCGTGTTCTCTGGCAACTGCCAGACGTAAAGACTTTCACGTATAACAATCATGGTGATCGGCACACCGTAAGCGAACAACTTCAGTAGTGACAGGATCCACCAAATCCAATTGAACTACCTCTTCTTGCCATAAAGAAAGAGCCTCACGAAACTTATTATTGAAATGTGAAGATGTAACCCTTTGTGATCTGGTCATACTGAAACCTCTTCACGGATTTTCCTCCACACAATTTGCAAGCGTATCCTCTGCTCAACGACAAGAAGAGCATTCACAAAATTGACAAAACCTTCTTCCCCAAGACACTCACGGACAGCAAACGCTGAACTATCAGGAATTGATGAGACATCAATAATGAATTCCTCTGTGAACCGTAAACAAGCCTTCTCAGATTCACTGAACAAACTTGAAGAAGACCACACAGAAAGAGAAGCAATCTTTTCTGAATCTAAATCACTATTTGAAACTTCCAACTCGGAATCGCAATGTAAAAGCATGGCGACGCGTAAACGACACAGATCAAGCAAAGCGGAATCCATCACTTCCCAGGCCAATCCATGTATCTCTTCAAGCTGGCTAGCGACAGATGTCCTGTCGTCAAGCACTTCGCGAAAGAAAGCATCAGTTGAAGACTTCATATTCAAAGGATAGATGTAATTTCAAACAATGTTGTTATTCCTTTTGGAAGTGCGGCTTTAAAAATGACACAATAAGGCGATAAATGAAAAGGAAACTATGGAACCACTTATCCGCTACCCAATCGTGCAACATGCTTGGTTCGTCAACGATATAGACGAAGCATGCAGAAAATGGAATATGACAACAGGAGCTGGGCCTTTCTTTGTCACTCGCGGACATTGGGGTGACAGGCACCTATATCGTGGCGAAGAAATGACAGTTCCACTCGATTATGGTTTCGGCTATCACGGCGATACTCACGTCCAGTTCATTCAACAGAATGAGGAAGGCCCATCAATTTATCGTGACATGTATGGTGCTGGCGAAGAAGGGTTCCATCACATAGGCATGCTCGTGCCTGATAACGACATAGAAGAAGAGGGAGAAAAATATGAAGCCGCAGGCTTTCCAGTAGCTTCCTCGCTCTGGTCCGTTGCGAACGTTATCTATGTAGATACGAGAGAAGCAATTGGCTGTTTCCTTGAACTCCACGGAGATAATTCAGGAATACGTGAAGTTTTCGCTGGCTGGAAAAAAGCATCAGATAATTGGGACGGCCACACTGATTTAATTCGAGGGAATCGCGCAGAGTAAATTTACCGCCCCACCCACTGAGCTACGGTAGATCTATGGTTTGGTGGGAAGCAGTTCTTTTATTCGTAGGAGGCGGAGTTGCCGGCATTGTTAATGCCATGGCTGGAGGAGGTTCATCTCTTACGGTTCCCTTACTCGTGCTGGCTGGAGTTCCAGGAAATTTCGCCAATGGGACGAATAGAGTTGGAATCTTTGTCTCTAATGGAACAACAATCTGGTCATTTCATCGGCAGGGGGTTAAGGCATACAAAGAAGCACTCCCTTTTTTTCTGCCAGTTGTTATCGGCTCACTGATTGGCTCTATAGCGATAAGCCAAGTGACCGACAGAACTTTTGAAACTATTTTTGGAATTCTTATTCTCCCTATCATTTTTTTATCGCTTAAGGAACCTAAAGCTATTCGCGAAGGCCCCGAGTTCTCAAAAGCAGCCACTTTTATTCTTTTCTTATTTATTGGTGTTTATGCGGGAGCAATTCAAATGGGAGTAGGACTAGTGCTACTCGCTTTTCTCACTAGATCTGGACTTACCCTCATGAAGGCTAATTTTGTCAAAGTGCTTGTGACTCTTGCCGTAACAATTACTGCCCTTCCTGTTTTCATAGTCCAAGGAAAAGTCCGATGGCTGCCGGCTTTCATTTTAACTGTTGGCCTTTCAGTTGGTGGATGGTTGGGGGCTCGAATTGCCGTAAAAGGCGGCGAACGGGTCATTCGAGTCTTCATGATAATTGCGGCTATTGGGTTAACCGGAAGATTGGTTGGGCTTTATGGTTAAGGTTTCTTACCATTGGTCCGAGCTAGGTCTTTGTGACAAACTTTGAACATGCCAGTAGATATTGTCGTTGTAGGTTCATGCAATCTTGATCTCGTTGTGAACGTTGACAACATCCCGCAAGTAGGGCAAACAGTTTTGGGTGGAGATCTCAAGCGGATTCCCGGTGGGAAAGGAGCAAATCAGGCAGTAGCTGCTTCCCGATTAGGGAAATCAGTAGCAATGGTTGGAAGAGTCGGCGAAGATGACAATGGAAAGTTCCTTAAGGCCAACCTTGAAGATAATGGCGTGAACACAGAATATCTTCTCAAAACACCCGATACCCCAACGGGAGTAGCACTAATTTCAGTCCAGGATGACGGGGACAATGCGATCGTCGTTAGTCCCGGAGCAAACAGTAAACTTTTACCTGAAGATATAGCCGCAGCATCATCCATCGCGGGAGCTCGAGTAGTTCTTCTACAAGCAGAAATTCCTATCGAAACAGTCGTGGCAACAGCGCAGGTAGCAGAAGGAACGGTTATCTGGAACCCTGCCCCTGCCCCAAGTGAAAGTGTTCCTCTTGAACTTCTTGACTTAGTAGATGTACTCATCCCAAATCAGACAGAACTGGAACTTATAGGTGGTAACAGAAAGGTAGATACCCTTGAGTCAATTTCTGAGCTGGCGAAAACTTTTCCATGCTCCTCAACGATTGTCACTCTAGGAGAGCGTGGAGCTGTAGTTGTGGCCAGTAATGAGGCCGTACACATTCCTGCCCCTACAATTTCCCCGCTCGACACCACTGGTGCTGGTGATTCCTTTTGCGCAGCAATAGCTGTGAGTCTTGTGGAAGGAAAAGATCTTGTCGAGGCAGCACAATGGGCGGTACAAGTAGGCGCAGCAACTACGCTTGTCGCCGGAGCACAACCCTCACTGCCAACTTCAGAAGAAGTTCTTCAAAGACTAGAAGACTGGTAGAAGGTCATCCTGCTCGATACAAACCAGGATACCAATAACTAAACTCAGTAGCCCTATACATATAGCGATATACCTATAGACGTTGGCATGTTGACGCAACCAATTACTGGAATTCACCGATATCAGCGCAATCGATGAATTTGCGATTAAAAGACCCAGAACCCATGCCAACAAAATCAACAGCCCCCCTACTTTTCCCGAAGCTTGTGAAGCAGCAACAAATATCACGATCTGTGTAGGTGTCTCTACTCCAATACCATGAAGTATCCCCACTCCACGAGCTGATGATTTATCAAGTATTGAACTTTCAACATGAATTTCATGTCGGTGGCGGTGAAAATGCGGATCCCCCTCCTGAGGTTCATCTAATAATTGCGTATTTTCATGTTTATGATCATGTATTTCCGTGTTCTCCTGATGAAGATGAGCATGTTCATGTTCAACGATGATGGACCGACCTTTAGAAGATCTTCTAACCCTTTGTAACCCACGAAACGCGCCATCGCGAATAATCATCCAACGACTTCGTAACTGAAAATCATCTCCCTGAATCACAACATTTACGAGGACCCATAGTCCTAACCCAATGAGAGAACCACCAATAAAATACATCATTGTTGTGTCCACCGAATCTGGGATTTTAAAATCTGCAAGAATAATTGCAACACCAAGCAGCACGACAACGGCGGCATGCCCAACTGCGTATGCCGTAGCAAGAGAAAAAGCCCTTCTCGGGTTCTTCTCCCCAGTTGCAATCCCCGAAATCGCTGCAATGTGATCCCAATCAAATCCGTGCCGGATACCAAACCCAAAAGCGGATACGAGAAGAGCAAAATCCATCTCTAAAAGGTTCCAGTTCCAGCAGAAGGCGTCAAATCACCCATAATCTCTTCAAAGATTCTCCACTTCAGATGAGACGAAATTCAATTGTTCGGCTACTGTTATCGCTGTTGACCTTTGACGTTACGTCGAAACAAAGGAGATGATTCCACATGAAAGAAACCAAGCCCGACAAGAATTTTATCCTCAATAATCTCCCCATAGCCGAAGCTCACTGCGACGGCCCATGCGGAGTATACGACCCATCATCAGCAAGAATTGCTGCTGAGGCTGTCCGGTCTATGATCAAAAAAATCCTTGACCTCACCCCACCGGAACCCGGAGATGCACAAGCAGTTGCATCCTATCTCAACACAGTTGGCCGATATGTAACAATAAAGGAAGAGCAGGCCGAACTCGCAAAGCATGAACTTCTCGTTCTCTGGACTGATTACTTCAAGCCAGCTCACCTCGAAGCCTATCCAGACCTCCATGATGTCTTCTGGAATGCAGCGAAAGCATGTTCTGAATGCAAGCAGAGTGTTTCCACAGATGCAGCTGACCAACTTATGGCCGCAGTTGAAAAGATCCATAATATGTTCTGGGAGAGCAAAGGCCGAGAAGTTACATATTACGAAGCAAGTTGATCAAAACGGTTCTTAAAGAACTTCTGTCACTAGCGTTACGAAAACGAAAAATCTTCCGTGTTGGTGGGAAGAGCATGATTCCCGTACTCCAACCAGATGACATCATATTTGTACGCCCAGATGCCCACTGCTACGAGGGAGATATCGTAGCGATCAGACATCCCCACAAGAAAACAATTTTAATCAAATATGTCAAAGCCGTTACTGACGATCACTTTGTTGAATTGCGCAGTCCAAAGGGGACAGATAGCCGACAATTTGGGAAATCACCTATGAAACATCTTGTTGGAGTTGCTACTTTCAACTACTCCCAAAAAACCTCACTTACGAAAATATCGCAGGCGCACTAAACGAGATCGTCGAACTTAACTAGCCATGTAATGCCGAGATCTTCGAGAGTGGAAGTTTCTGCCTTATTCACGATTACTGACGCTCCGACATATGTAGCACCGGATTGAATGATGAATTTTTTCGCAGCTCTGATCGTATTCCCCGTTGTTGCCCAGTCATCAACTATCAGAACCCGATCATTCTTATCTAAATCAAAAGATCTACTCTGGAATTCTACTTCGTGACCAGTCCATGTTTCACCAGATGTGATTCTGATATCAGATCCAGGATGATTCCGCCCGTCCTTGCGAATAAGAACCAAGCCAGCATGCAGAAATTTAGCAACCAACGCTCCAAGAACAGGTCCACGCGCTTCCGCAGCGACAACTTTCGTTACATCCGCATGTGCATACTCAGCCGAGAGTGCTTCACCCAAGCATTGTAAAATCTCCGGATCTCGTAACAGTCCGGCTATATCAGGATGATCATTGACCATAGGAAACGCTTGAATCAAAGAAGCTGAAAATACTGCGAGTTCTGATTTCTCCATACGCTTATCCTACAAATATTTAGCTACCCCGTGCCTGCCGAGAACACTTATGAAGGTGATTTCAACCAGAAAAAGCGGAAAGAAGGTATTGCGCAGAGATAATGAAAGATATGGATCCAAAAGTTATATACATTGCCGGTCCACTTTTTGATGAAGGGGAGCGTTGGTGGATAGAAAAGATTGAAGCCACCCTTGCTCAAGCAGGCTTCAAAACTTTTCTGCCACATCGCGATAATCCGGAGAAAACTCCAGACACCGTCCAAGAAATTTTTGAGAATAACCGGGACGCCATACTGTCAGCAGACCTTATTGTTGCGAATTTAAATGGTATTACAACTGACGATGGAACAGCATGGGAACTTGGCTATGCTGCAGCTCTTCAGAAACCCTCGATAGGAATTTTCACAGACTGGCGGGCAAGGTTCGAAGGCGAAGAAATTGTAAATCTAATGATAAGCCGGTCATTGGATAGGATTGTCCGATCTCTAGATGAACTTGTTGCTGCCCTCATTGAATGGAATATCGGGAAAGAGTAGGGTCCACTGATGCAACTACTCGGAAAAAACATCCAGCACTACCACTGGGGTGATTATGAATATATCCCTTCCCTCCAAGGCCGAGTTTCGGGTGCTGATCCAGAAGCTGAATTATGGATGGGCGCTCATCCGAAATCACCAAGCAGAGTACTTGACACCAATCAAGGCCTCGATGAACTCATAGCACTAAATCCTGACGAAGCTCTAGGAGAGCACGCAGAAGACTTCAATGGAGAACTTCCGTACATAATGAAAATTCTGGCTATCCGCTCTCCGTTATCCCTCCAGGTGCACCCAAACGATGAACAAGCTGCAGCAGGCTTTACAGACGAATCCAATCTAGAAAAAGAAAATGGATCATACTTCTCACCTCGCGGAAAGGAGGAAATCGTTTGTGCAATATCAGACACTGACATCAAATTTGGATTCCGGCCAATGAAAGACATCAACGATATCCTTGCACTTGCTTCAAATGAAGAAATTCGCACTCTCCAAGAGCTACTTTCGCAGAGAAACTCTGAACAAACATTACAGGAAGCCATTGGAAAAATTCTCGCATATCAAAAACCACTAGTTCAGTCGTTTGTAGTAGATATTCTTTCATCCGATCCAAAAAGCACGCTTCTCTCTGACAGGGAACTCTCCTATTTCAAAGACCTTGTTGAAACCTATCCGTCTGACCCTGGACTCATTATCTTTCTACTGATGAACTTCCTAACATTACGGCCTGGAGAGTCCTTATATGTTCCTCCCGGAATCACCCACGCATACCTTCATGGAAACGCAGTAGAAATAACATCAAATAGTGACAACGTCCTCCGATGTGGATTAACACCAAAACAAATCGACCATGACCAGTATTTAGCTGTTAGTTCTTTTTCAACATCGCAGCCAGAGATACAAATACCCATCGATAAAATTCACACGTACTCATCTCCCACACGATTCAGTTTGTCTCGTCTAGAAATAGAACATAGCTGGGAAGTTACTCTCAATGGACCAGAAATATTAATCGCAACAGAAGGGTCATTCACTATTACAAGTGGCCATGGCCAAAGCCTGCACGTTGATAAAGGAATGCCAGTATGGATCCCAAATTCAGACGAGCACTACCAGATATCTGGAACGTGCCTGATTTTCAGGTGCTCCACACAAAACGTTGATTAAATTCCCAACTGCCGGCTTGCAAGATCACGCATAATTTCTTCGCTTCCACCACCAATAGCCTGAACACGCACCTCTCTATAGAGGCGTTCTGTTATTGAGCCTTTCAAGTAGCTAGCACCTCCAAGAATTTGAGAAGCCTCACGGGCACAGAATTCAAAGGTGGTTGTCGCCTGCACTTTCAATTCCGCTATTTCAGCAACAGGGTCATCTCCCTGATTCAACCGCCATGCTAAAAGTTCGCACCATGCTTGCGCTGCATTAATCTTCCTATCCATTTCTATGAACTTGTGACGGATTACTTGATGATCAGCAAGTCGCCTACCGAAAGTTTCTCGCTCCTTAGACCATTCCAGTGCTTCCTGATAACAAGCTCGAGCAAAAGCGATCGATTGAGCAGCCATATCAATTCGCTCAGCATTGAAATTGTTCACTATTGAAGAGAATCCAGTACCTTCCTCTCCAATAAGATTTTCTACCGGCACACGAACATCATCGAAATACAAAGTAGCAGTATCTGATGACAACCAGCCCATCTTGTCAAGCCGTGTTCGCTCCACTCCCTTGCGGTCTCCCTCTATAAGGAGCATAGAAATACCACGAGCCCCTTCTTCTCCGGTACGAACTGCCACAGTCAGAAAATCTGCATGCATCCCAGAGGTAATAAATGTTTTTTGCCCATTGACAATGAATTCTCCACCATCTCGTCTAGAGAATGTTTGAATTCTGGCCACATCAGATCCACCGCCTGGTTCAGTAATAGCGAGCGCAGCTACAGCATCTCCAGCGAGACAGGGAGTCAGCACCTTTACCTTCATTTCATCAGAGCCGAATCTTTGAATTGGGGGAAGACCGATGTAATTCGAAAGCATCGAGGCAACTACCCCCCCTGATCCAGCCATAGCTAGTTCTTGCATAATTACCATCCGAAGTACTGCATCACGTTGCCCATGGCCTCCGTACGCCTCTTCAAATCCATCTCCGAAAAGCCCAATAGACGCTGCTTTTTTGTATAGTTCTCTCGGAACCTCTCCCGCTTGTTCCCATTCTTGAATGTTGGGGATAATTTCGTTCTTAGCAAACTGTTGCACCACTGACCGGAATGCTTCATGATCATCGGAATAGAAAGGTGAGGAAATAGTCATATTTTTAGCTTGCCATAAATTTTTCTATTCTCCCAAACTGTAGAAATCCGGATCACGTTTTTCAGCGAAAGCTTGCAGAGCTTCAAGATTCGCAGGTTTACCCAGTAGCTCGGCGAATACTTCATCTTCATGTTTTCTGGCTTCATGAATTCGTTCACGTATCGGATCCATAATGAGCTTTTTTGACGCAACAAGAGAGCTGATGGGTTTAACTGCCAAAATCTGAGCATGTTCCATTGTGACATCCATCAATTCATCATCCGAGCAGAGCTTAAACGCCAGACCCATCGAAAAACATTCCTCTGCCGAAAGCCACTCGGAACTCAGTAGTGCCCATGTTGCGTTCTGCCGGCCCATAATCGCAGGAAAAGTGAAACTACTTGCAGCTTCCGGAGCTAATGCTAAGTCAGTAAATGGGCATTTCACACGGGCGCTGTGTGCCATAAATACAAGATCTGATAATCCAAGGATTGTTACACCAATTCCCAATCCAATCCCATTAACCGAACTCAGCAAAGGTTTTGAGAAATCCACCAACGTATTTGCTAAACCGGGGAAGCCATGCTTGCCGGGAGTGAACGAAGGGTCAGCCATCCTTTGTCCTAATTCGACAACATCAGTGCCTGACGAAAAACTATCACCCTGTCCGGTGATTATTACTACTGCAACAGTCGAATCACCTTCTGCTTCAATTAATAATTCTGTAAGGCTGTCATACAATGCTTCGTTGAAGGCATTTTTAGCTTCCGGCCTATTTAAACGAAATAGTCGAACTCTTCCATTATTTTCAACGTCAATCACCTAGACCTACTTTCTGAGCCTGACGTGGCCATTTGTCATGACCGGGTCGGTTCTCTTCTGGGACAATCCAACAATGCGTTCCTTGATAAATACTTGGCATACATTTATTGCAATGAATGCATGCCCCATTAGCGTCGTTACCTTCCTCCCAACGCTTCACGAGATCCGGTTCGCGTAGCAAGGCTCGACCGATCGCAACAAAGTCAAAACCTTCCTCAAGCGCTAACTGCACGGTGGATAAATTATTTATACCGCCGAGAAGAATCAATGGCATCGTGACGGCCTCACGGACAAGTCTTGCTTGTTCAAGAAAGTACGCTTCTTCAAACGGGTAGTATGGCATGAATTTCTTTGCAGTTAGTTTGAAACCGGTTTTCATAATACGACTGGGAAAGATTTCTGCCATTTCGTGAACGGGAACATCCCCGCGGAAGAAGTACATTGGATTTTCAAATGAACTTCCTCCAGTTAATTCGATAGCGTCGAGCGCTCCGTCTAGTTCGAGCATTTTTGCAACTTTGACGCATTCATCTACATGGAAACCAGTCTTTACTCCATCGTCTAAATTGAGTTTGGCGATAAGTGCAACATTGTCTGGGAGAACATCTTTCACTTTTTTGGCTACTGTTCGAGCTAAACGGGCACGGTTCTCGAGTGAACCACCCCAATTGTCTTTTCTTTTATTGAGTTTGGGACTTAGGAAATTACTTATGAGGTATCCGTGGCCAAAATGCAGTTCAACACAGTTAAATCCACTCGCTGCTGCAAGTTCTGCTGCCGAGACAAAGTCGTTAATCACTCTTTGGATTTGCGTGTCATCTGCAGGTGTCGTGTTTTTGAAACGTGTTTTTGAGAAGATTTTTGATGCTGATAATGCAGGGCCCCCGACTCCTATTCCTACAGGGCCAGCATGACCAAGCTGTATGGATGCAGCGACATCGAGATTATGCATCGTATCCACGAAGCATCGTAATCCAGGGACTGCCTCTTTCCGCATAACTATTTCATTAGGTGCACCTTGTCCGTCAGGTGACACTGCACAGTATGCAAGCGTCGTCATCCCTATACGTCCAGTAGCGAAAGCCCTGTGAAAATCAATCAGCGCATCTGTGACCATATTGTCAATTGCCATTCCCTCAAAGGTTGCCGCTTTGATAACGCGATTACGAAGTTCAATCGGTCCAAGCCTGGTCGGGACAAAAATGGGATTAGAGTCTGTGTTCATCATTTCTCATAATCTAATCTAGTAGAGACTTCCTGATCCCTCATCTTGATCCACACCTGCTTCTCCGACAACAATAGAAGAAGGCATTGAAAGGAAAGTATGAGCAGTAACCCAATTGAAGTAGATTTTCATTTTGATGTTATGTGCCCTTGGGCGTATCAGACATCAAAATGGATTCGAAACGTGCGAGCACAAAATGGGATAACCATTAACTGGAAGTTCTTTAGCCTTGAGGAAGTGAATTTGCGAGAGGGGAAAAAACACCCGTGGGAACGAGACTGGTCCTACGGATGGTCAATGATGCGAATCGGAGCAATTTTACGGAGAGAAAGCATGGAAAGCCTTGATAGATGGTACGAAATGTCAGGTCGGGCGCTTCATGAAGAAGGGAAACGCCCCCACGAACCTACTGTTGCGAAAGAACTTCTTGAAGAGTTAGGAATGAATCCAAACATCGTTGATGTTTCCCTACAAGATTTAACAACTCATGATGAAATCAAACAAGATCATCAACGGGTCATAAACGCTGGGGGATATGGGGTGCCGACACTTTTCTTTGGAGATCACGCACTGTATGGACCTGTTCTTATCGATCCTCCTGAAGGAGATAAAGCTATGAAGCTTTGGGAGGCAGTTACTGTATGGCTTGAATTTCCTGATTTGTATGAAATGCAGAAACCAAAGACAGATGATGATGAAAAACGCATATTTCAGGTATTTCAACCGTATCTTGAAGCACGCGATTGGGTAAGTATCAACCGAGGGAAAGTCATTGAATTCCCTGACACAGGAAATGAAAAATAGAAAGCAATCGATGGTCTCTTCCGAAGTAACTCCACGTATCCCAGATTCGGTCCCTAAATTCACCCACCTTGAAGATAAGGATGATGTGCCTTGGATACCTGTTCGCAGCCAACGTAACGCAGATGGGAGCGAGTCACACATATGGGAAAAATGGGTTGCGTTTTCAGTAGATCCCATGTATCTCGCTCTTTTCGCTCAATGGGACCCTGGAATGATCGTCAGAAAACATGGGCATTTCAGCCCACATGTACTCACCGTTCTTCAGGGAGATTTTCTATGCGGTGAAAAGCTATGTGGAGTAGGAACCCATATTGAGCTTCCCCTCGGAGCTGATTTCGGCCCCTTTAGAGCAGGGACAAAAGGAGTGACTCTCTACGAAGTAATGATGGGGGACCCCCGTTCGTGGAGTGACGATCCAGATGCCATGAGAAAGATCCTCGAAGAGCATGGCGTAACCCAATTACCTGATCCGCCGATAGAACTCCCCGCTGGACTCAAAGATCTTCGCAAGGTGTATCAGGCTGCAAGGTCACAACAGTCAAGTTGAAAAAAATTCAATAATCTCTGAACGAAGCTCGTTTATTCCTGTTCCGGTGTTTGCACTTACCCACAGCACATCTTCTTTTTCAG
This sequence comes from Actinomycetota bacterium, assembly GCA_902529525.1. GTDB lineage: Bacteria > Actinomycetota > Acidimicrobiia > Acidimicrobiales > UBA8592 > UBA8592. The sequence goes on along the minus strand of CABZWT010000016.1, from coordinate 9,884 downwards.
TTCCTAATTTCTTCACGAGGTCATTTTTTCTTGCCCCTCGTTTAGAAGGCCGGACTTTATCTTCTTTCGTTGCGACAAAACGATAGGGAAGATCTATGTGATCAAGCCACTCAATAGTTTGTAGATCCAAGGATGTCGGACCAACGGCACTGTCAATGAGTAAGATGACAGCCCCAAGCGTGTCGCTTTGCATCAAGTACTCTTCAATCATTTGCCTCCATCGGTCCATTTCTGATTTCGGAGCTTTAGCAAAACCGTACCCAGGAAGATCAACAAGCCAAGACCCCGAACCTTCCGGGTCGAACTCGTAGACATTAATCAGTTGCGTAGCGCCGGGAGTTTTTGATGTTTTTGCGAGTTTCTTTCTATGCGCCAAAGCATTAATCAGAGATGACTTCCCAACATTCGAACGTCCGACAATAGCAAGCTCAAGAACACTATTTGGAAGTTGATCAAGACGCGAAGCTGATTGGAGAAAGCGAATAGGAAGCGGATTAGACATCTTTCTAGACTAGCCGCCTCCTATGAATAGAGCGCTTGTCACTTTTTGATTCCTTAATCAATCAAAAATATTAGGTCGGCAAGTTCCTTATTCCCTTTTTCATAAGCATTTTCGAAAAACGTTAGAGGCGACATGAAAAATCCAATATGAAGGCACAACGCTTATATTTCCAAGGAATTCGTCATGTCATCAGTACAAATGTACCGGAAGCAGATAGCTGAAATAGCTAGAAAACCAGGTTGATTTCAATCTAGTGAAGATCCCTGTGTTTTTACAGAATAACTACATGAACAAAAACACAACTCTCATCACAGCCATCACCGCCCTATTCGTCGCCATCCTAATAATTACAACCGCCTGTCTCCCAGCCGGAAACAGAGACCTATCAAATATGACAGAGGCAAAAGCAACCTATACGTCCCTTATCCTCGATAACGCCGAAACACACAAGCACAGCGAAGAACAAGAAGAAGTCGAAACCTACGTATCTAAAGATGAAACACATCAAGAAGATAACGATCACAGCCACTCCCATAATGAAGTTGTATTTGCTCCTGAAATGGGTCAGTCGCAACTCGAAGTAGAAGAAGCTTCATCTAACGAAGCAGGTACAACTGAAACCCAAAGCAGTGAAGCAGCAGATGCTGAAATTAAACGTCTCCAACGACAACTTGAAGCTGTTCTCATTGATACTTCCATTGAATACACCTGGGGAACTTATGACCCCGACACCGCTCTCCTACAAGAACTCCTCGGTACAACAATTGATGGGGTGTACGGAAATATGACGCAACGTCTTCATATGGCAGCACTCGCAGAACGAGGGCTCAACACCGATAATGTCCCAACAGCGCCGGTAGTTGTTGAAACGCCAGCCGTTGAAGAAAAACCAGCTCCAATAGCAGCTCCTACTAGCTGCTCCGGAATATCTTGTTTCGACGGGTACGAAGGAAAGTACCAAGCGCAGGTTGAAGCTGCAGCCGCTGCATTACCAGCTGAACTCCGAACAGCGTTCGGGGGAGTCACAGTTGTCAACGGCTGCCACCCTTACGCAAAGGTAACCTTCGGGCGATGCGTTTACGGCGTATGGGATAGTGCCGGATGGGACGCTAATGGAAATCACGGTGCTGACTGGTCCTACACCCTATGGGTATCAAATCGGGGAGTAGAGTCAGGACGACTTACTGACATTATGGCTCACGAAGCCGGCCACGCCTACTCCTATGCGATCGCCCGTCGATGCGTGAACCCTGAAACAGGCAACAGTTTCCGAGTTGACGCTCGAGAAATTTTCGGAGGAGAAGAACCATTCGCAGACGGCATTACCGCCTACTACAACGGAGCATCCGCATTCCAAAACTACCGCGGAACAGGAACTGCCCTCTCCGCAGCTGAAACCGACATTCTCGAAAAAATGTTTAGCAGCTGCTAAAGATCATTAGGAGCGAACAGGGCCCTATAAGATATCAAGATCTTTCCGGCTCTCCCAGACAAGACCAGCGAGAAGCGTTCGAGATTCGACACCTACCTTCTGATAAATAGTTGTTAAATTATTCCGCACCGTACTTGAGGCGAGATGAAGAGTTTCAGAAATTTCTGCATCACTCAGTCCATCTGCGATAAGTTCAGCAATCTCAAGCTCCCTTTTCGTCAAATTTTCTCTATCCAAAGCACCCTGAGAACCAAGCTCAGCAGCTGCAGCACGAGCATCAGAATGCGTGAGCATAGAAAACCCTTTTGCGGTCGCCTCGATCGCTTCTGTCAAAGGCTCAAGATCAGAGTCTTTTTCCAGATAAGCAGAAACCGATCCACTTTCAAATGCTGCTATCAAAGACCTAGGAGATTTTACGGAGGTAAAGACCACACAACGTGTGGACAGGTCACTATCCGTTATATAACGGGCGATATCGAGGCCAGACCCTTCCCCAAGACGCAGATCCAAAACAGCGATGTCAAATAATCCACCGTCAAGTGCTGCTACTGCTTCAGGTACTGATTCAGCTTCAATGATTTCAACACCTTCCCCAAATGTAGATTCTAGGCCAGCTCGAATTCCCATTCGAACCATAGGGTGGTCATCAACCAGAAGTACTTTCATGACTCATCCTCTCCCACTATTCCTTTCAGCGTAGATCCACAGATATATTTTTTCTAGTCTTGATTCTCAAAGCAATTCATAATTATCTTAGTAGTAATGTATTTATAAAATCGGAGTCATATGTACGTTGTTCATTTTGGTGATACAGGAAAAATGAATAATGAGCAGAGACGCCTGTTACTGGGTGGCAAAGGCGCAAGTCTTTCAGAGATGTCCTCGGACCTGGGCCTCGCTGTTCCTCCAGGGTTTGTGATAACGACGGAATCCTTCGATCGGTTCCAAAAGGATAAATCTCTTTCATTCCTTGAAAAAGAACTGGTTCAAGCAATGTCTGTTCTTGAAGCTTCTACAGGGAGAGCATTTGGTAGCCCTCAAAATCCTTTACTTGTTAGTGTCCGGTCCGGAGCCCCAGTTTCAATGCCTGGAATGATGGATACCATTCTGAACCTCGGTTTAAATGACCAAAGCGTTTTAGGGCTTGAAGCGAGAAGTAATCCAGAGTTTGCTTCAGACTGCAGAAGTCGTTTCGAATTAATGTTTCGCGATGTTGTCCTACAAAGAGATACCACCCATGTCGATCACATTCCTTCAGATGTATGGGAGCAACTTCATCTAGCTATCGAGGCGGTTTTCAACTCCTGGGACAGTCCGAGAGCGAAAACTTACAGAGAAGTTGAAAGGATTCCAGATCATTACGGAACGGCTGTCACTGTACAAGCGATGGTATTTGGGAACACTGGAAATGAATCAGGTACTGGAGTTCTATTTACGCGTAATCCTTCGACCGGGGCTGATGAATTATTCGGAGATTTTCTTCCCAACGCTCAAGGTGAGGATGTCGTTTCAGGATCGCAGCAAACTTTTGGATTAGAGGAAATGAAAGAAATCGTCCCAAAGGCGTTTCATGAACTCTCAGAAGTTGCCAAATCGCTTGAAAAAACCACCACTGATATGTGCGATATAGAGTTCACGATAGAAGATAAAAAATTATGGATACTTCAAAATCGTGTCGGTAAGCGCACTCCTATAGCGGCCATACGTATAGCTGTTGAGATGGCTGAGGATCTATCATTTCCACTCAACCAGGAGGAAGCACTAAACCGTGTTACCCCCAACCAACTCGAATCTGCGCTGGAAATGAATCAAATTTCCTCATCTTCAGAAGTATTGGCAAAAGGTTTAGGGGCTTCACCAGGAGTTGCGACCGGAAGTTTGGTCTTCTCAGCGGATTCAGCGGTAGAAGAGAGCGATAAAGGAATAGATATCCTTTTAGTCCGTCCTGAGACTTCCCCAGCTGATGTCCATGGGATGGCAGTATCACAGGGAATAATTACCGCGACAGGAGGGATAGCTAGCCACGCTGCTGTTGTTGCAAGAGGATGGGGAATACCAGCTGTCGTCGGTGTTGCAGAACTTACTTTTGACGACAATTCAGTATCAATTGGGGATCGTAATTTCTCTGCTGGAGAGGTGGTTACTCTTGATGGAACAACAGGAGAAATTTTCTATGGAAATACCGAGCTACAAACCTCAAAACTTAATCCGGAAGTAGACGTATTCCTTTCTTGGCTTGAGGCCGAAATAGAAAAATTACAAATCGGAACTACAACAGATGCTTCACCAGAAGAAAAGTTACGAATCATTCAAAATATCCACAATTTGAAGTAAACCACCTTCGTTGCTTACTTTCGTATTTCTTCAAAGAACTCGGTTACTCGTTTTGTCTAAAACAAAAAATCGTTTTAGCATTTTCTAGACAATGACTAGTTTCTTTGGACCTCGGAGGCGCAATAGGCGGATAAAGAATCTTCTAGTTGCGGCTGTTTTAGTTGTTGTTGCTTTTCTTGCGTATCAATATCTCAAAAATGATGACTCTTCAGATGTAACATCTTCGACAAACATCGCAGAAAGTACCTCAACGATGGCCTCATCTTCGGTAACCGAGACTCCGGTTGCGACACCTACCCCAAGTGACCCTACTTATGTAATCCTCACAAGGGAATACCAATGGCTTGTTCCGAGCATAGAAGTTATGGAATTACAAGAACTACTCGGCATAGGAGCGGATGGTCTCTACGGCCCAGGGACTCGCGAAGCACATGTTGCAGCTCTTCAAGAAAATGGACTCTCACTTGAAGGAGTACCTGATGAACCGTCAGGATGCACCATTGTTATCGGTGAAGATATTTGCGGGATACAAATAGGAAATCTTATGGAGATTGCGATTCCGGCAATAACAGAGGGATTAGGATCTCCCACTCAGGAAGCTGGATGGTACACAGAATGTGAAACACAGTATCGAACTATCTACTGGGGCGCTCTCTACGTAGATTTCACACGTTCAGAATTGGTCGAACCCAAAGTTGTCCGGTGGGGCATCCGGAACTCTTTCCACGTTATTGACGGATGGGAAAAAACCTTCCCCAGCATTGTTCGTTTTCCCGAAAGCCTCCTTGTCGATTGGAATCCGAACGAGCCTTCGGCCCCAATATCCATTACTGACCTTCCAACTCCAGGAGGGCCACTTATCGTTCCTGAGCCAGATCTTTTCGAGGAGGCGATCGGAGCAACCCTTCTGTACAATTTCTCAGATGACGAGTTTTCTTTACGAACAGCGGACTATGTTGTGGTTTTCTCTGAATATTCAGGAGACCCACCAGGATCAGAAGAGACTGAATTTCGCTGGGAATTTACTGACACTATAAGATTGTGTGAGACTCCATCGATACAAGACTAAGAAGGGGAAAAGCATGAGCCTCCTATCCCCACTTTCGTTAGCTATGTTAGATGGACAAGGTCCAACACTTATCGTTAAGTACGAAACCTTAGACATTCCAGCAGAGACCGATACAGCTACCGCAGTTGTTATGAACAAAGCCTTTGTCGATGAAATGATTAAAGGCCCCATGATGGATCTGCCAATGACAGCCAACTACGAAGAACTAGCTGGTCAGGTAAACGTACTTGAGATGGTGACGAAAGCAGCTTCCTACTTCCCTGAAGAAGACAGAGTCAGCTTCTTACGAGCAGTAATGCACTGTGTCGATAACATCAACGAAACCGCGCAATTCCAATCGCTAGGTATTCTCTATACAACGAGAGTTAACATCGTAGAAGAAAACGGAACCATCTTCGGTGTTTGGACCTTTGAAGCAGAAACACTGGACAGCTTGAAGACAGTTATGACTGACCTTCTCTCCGCACAAGCCCCAACTTTACTTCTCAGGTTTCCTGATGGTAAAGCCGGATCTATTGACGGAAAGGTAGTTCTTATTAATGAAGGTTTCGGCCAATTATTCCTAAACGGAGTAACAGACGGACTACCTACTCCTAAAGACTATGAAGAAGTAGGAGAGGTTGAGATCGTAACTATTCGACAATCCTCCAAGTTCCTATATCCCAACGAAGACTGGGCTTCTTTCGCAAATCAAACAAGAGAAATGTACGACGAGGTCAAACCTTCTTCAGACATTTGGAAATTCAGAGGCGAAGTATGGAAGCGATCACTAACGTACTTCAACGACATCAACGGTGACCTTCTCGGCATGTGGGTATACACAGTCGCAGACAAAGAAGCGCTAGCCACTGACCCTCAATACATTCAAGCACGATCCGAAATCCTCAGAGAACGAGCCGTCACTGATAAACCATTCTCACTTTACCTCCCAATCAAAGACGAACAAGGAAACGTAGTTGATCTTGAATGCATGTGGCAGAACCAAGCATGGGGAATAGCAGCTCCTAACCAAAAATACGCATCTAAAGAAAAACTCTCCCTCGTAGCAACTGAACGACTACCACTGTTCTTAAAACTCTCTAATGAGGTCGAGCAAAAAGGTAGAGCATCGATGACCATTGAACGTATAGACGCTGAAGGTTCTGTAACAATAGAAGCCTCACTCTCAGGTGATGGCATATTTCACCTTGTTTCGCTCTCTCAACCCGGATTGTTCAACCAACTACTGGACCAATCCAACCCTACGTTCATCATCAAGATTAACCCAGCGGAATTCGGCAAAGAGCGAGTGGTCCTTGTGAACAAAACGTATGAAGAAAACTTCTTCCCTCTTGGAATGCCTAAGCACTTCCCGCGAACCACATCATTTGGAACCACAGACGTCTCAATGGAAGAATTCATGGCCGAGCTGGAATCAGAAGATAGCGGTGGAGACAAGTTCAAAGACGCTAACCAAGCATTCAATGAGCAGGTACTTAACCACATTCTCGAAATTGGGTACGAAGGACAAATCTCCGGTTACGTATCCAACCATCTCGGAGCGTTCGAACGTACCGCAACCTTCACAGAAATGGACAACGGAACAGTTTTCCTTACTATTGCTTTCGAACCAGTAACAGACGACATCATCATGTCCGCACCAGAGTTCGCACAGAAACGTATTGAACTTCTCGGAGAACAAGTAATGGACCTCACGAAAGCTGTCGCAGCTCACAAACCGGTTTTTGATGAAGAAGGGAACCTCGTCGATATGGAGTTCCTTTGGGCTAACCGAGAATTCAATAGGTGGCGCCGAGAAGATATTGAACCGGGAATGATGAACTCACAGGAACGTATCCGATTCGATGAACTCCTTCCATATTTTCAAAGAGCTATAGAAGAAGGCCAAGCCTCACAGTTCTTCACACTCAACCCAGAAGATTCATCAAACGATATCTACGACTATCCAGGCTTATTCGAAGGCCAAGAAGGTCAGCTAACCCAAATTGAGGTAGAGACACTCTTCTCCCGCACTCCCGAAGGGCACATCATTGAGTGGGGCGATGATATCAATGCCAAAATACAACATGGGTCGGAAATCGAGCTACAACGAAAACGAGTTGAAGATCTTGAAAAAGAAAAAGTCCAACAACGAGAACGAGATCATTTCATATCTGAGATACACGACAACACACTCCAAGAACTCTTTGTCATCGGCATGGGACTCCAGCCCTACCTCAAAGATGGGGGGCCCACACCAACTGAAGAAAACATTCATGACTTCTCACGCGCCATCGACCGGATAGCGAAAGACCTACGGGCTCTCATAACCAATGAAATGGAACTCCGAGACTCGTTTGACACACAGTTAGAAGACCTTGCTGAACGTTATAGCCGCATTTCCACATTCAGAGTGCTTTTTCTTCATACATCCTCTGCTGATGGCAAGATCGAACGAATCCCACAAAACCTTTGCGATGATCTATTCAAAGCAACACAAGAAGCGGTCACTAACGCCGTCAAACACTCCGGTGGGGATGAGGTCACAATTCATCTCACTATGAAAGCCAATAACCTCCTCTTGGTAATTGAAGACAATGGCATCGGAATAGAAGATACGAAAATTCGAAAATCAGGAACACGTAACATGGAGCAACGAATCGAAAAACATGGCGGAAATTTCTCTATACAAAAATTACCAGAGCAAGGGACGAGCGTATCTTTTCAGATTGATAATATTCCACTTGTGAAAATCTAGTTTCCTTTGTTCAATATATGACTTCTCTTTTTATTGGGAAGCATTTCCCTTCTCCGAATACACTGACAGTATGAAGAAAGTCTTTTGCCTTGTCCTTGTCCTTGTCCTTGCCCTTGCCAGTTGCAGCAGCGATCAAGAGAATAGGGAAGTTGAAACAAGTTCGGAAGCTACGCCTATGAGTTCAACTCCTGAATCAACTCCTGAACCAACCCCTGAACCAACCCCTGAACCGGATCCTGAACCGGATCCGTTTGGTCCAGCGGAAATCATCCGGACAAACGTATTTACTGAATGTACTGAAGGAACGTTTGAATGCGGGTTCGACGTGCGGCTATCCCGTCCTCCTTCAGAAACCGTCAGCATTGTCATCACTGAAATAGGGGGGACAGATCAGGATGATTGCTTTACCGAATCGATAGGTGTAACGGTCGCAGTCCTCCAGGTTGGCGAAACCATTCAAGAAACCAATTGGGACGTCGGACAGGGTGTTGGGTTCACTACCGTTAATGACGATCAGTTTCATGGAGGTTGGGGTAGAGAATGTTCTATGACTTTTGCAGCCAAAGGAGCAGCAGAGTTTGAAGCGCTTGATTCGTTTACATACTACTTCCGTGTTTATGATACTGATTCTCCGACACCTACTGATATTGCTTCAATAACTGAGCCTTGGGATATAGCGTTGCATGAAGCAGGGTGTGTTCTGCAAACAGGTTCGGCACCAATCTATTGGGATTGTGAAGCAATAGACTTAACAGGAATTGATCTCCGTAACGCAAACCTTGCCAATGTAATGTTTGGTGGCGCTGTCCTCAACAACGCTGATCTTCGTAACGCCAATATTTGGGAAGCAGAATTTAGCAGCGCCGAATTGATCGGTACCGACTTAAGCTATGCGGAAATAAATAAGGCAGATTTCTTTGGAGCTAACCTTACGGACGCTTTTCTAGAAGGATCGGTACTAAATGACGTCATCTTTTATTATTCAGAACTTTCAGGAGTTGATCTCAATGGAAGCCAAGGAGAAAATACAAGTTTTTGGGGTTCAAACCTTCGAGGAGCGAATTTTTCCGATGCATCATTTCCTGAAGGTTTCTTTGAAGTAGCTGATCTAAGAGAGGCAAATTTATCTGACACTTTATTAACCGATGGAAGTTTCACACATGCCGATTTTGAAGGAGCAGACCTAACAAATGCAAACTTTTCTAGATCTATTCTTCAAGGAGTCGGGCTAAATAATGCGAATCTTACCAATACAATTTTTATAGATGCAGTGATGAGTTCAGCTTGTGATACATGCGGGTCAGCTAAGTTAACAGAGGCAACTATTCAAAATACGAACTTCACAAATGCGGACCTTATCGGAGTAGATCTCACAGGGTTAGATCTCTCAACCGCTTTGCTTGACGGTGCGACCTTTGAATAACCAAACCTAGACCTGGGTGTCATTAGTCCCTTAAGAAAACTGCTGGTGCCAGCCCGTAGTGGGCTGGCACAGAAGCAGAACTATAAGTTTTTAGTTGTTGTTCTTTTGTATTGCTCGGGTTGTTGTCCCGACAGTGGTGATGCCACCAAGAATGATCAGGATGATCCAAAGGATGGAAAGCCCGGATTTTCCTTGTGAGCTTTTTCCTTCGCTGGAAGCTATTTCATCTGAGCTGTCGGTGTCTTTGGGATCTTCAGGATCAATCTTAGGTTTTGCTGGCTTCCCAATTTCCTCGATAACTGGCGTACTGCCCTCGTTGTTGTCCAACGAGCTGTCATTGGTTGTATTCTCCCAAACGATGACTGGGGCGTTACCTTCGACGATGAC
>CABZWT010000015.1:0-26910 GCA_902529525.1 Actinomycetota bacterium | reverse complement strand
CAGTCAGAATTGCATGGACTCCATCCATTGCAAGGGCTTGTGAAAAGTCAATTTTTCTGATCTTTGCTGAGGGGTATGGTGACCGCAAAGTTTGCCCCCAAAGCATGTCCTCAGAACTTAGGTCATTTGAGAATAAAAAATCGCCTCGTGCTTTTTCTTTTCCGTCTGGTCTAGTAGCAGATACTCCAACCCCTGCAGCAGATGCGATACCCTCTTCAAGAAGTGACATCAGGTATCCCGCTCTGATCGTCGTATAGAAACCAATTGAACAGCCTCAACAATGCGTCCATAGCCTGTGCATCTGCATAGGTTTCCCGAAATGGCTTCCTTGATTTCAGACTCCTCGGGCTCTGGGTTTGAGGCTAGAAAATCATGAATTGTCACCAACAGTCCCGGCGTGCAAAATCCACATTGTATTGCCCCTGTGTCAATAAATGCTTCTTGGACATCTGAGAGTTGACTTCCATCAGCAACAGATTCGATAGTCTTGATTTCCCGACCTTCAACGTTGGCAGCGAGAACTAAACAAGAACACACTAAAACATCATCCATCATTACGGAGCAAGAACCACACTCGCCTTGCTCGCAAGCATTTTTTGATCCATACAGACCTAGCCTCTCTCGAAGAACATAAAGTAAACTTTCCCCAAGCCAAGCACCGGAAATCACATACCTAGAGTCATTTACAGTTAGTTCGTACTGATTAGATTCCTGAGCAATACCCATTAGTTTTCCAATCTAAATATTCTCAACAAAGCACGTCGACCAAGTACACCAATGGTATGGGTTCGATATGCACTGGAACTTCTGTGGTCGTCAATGGGGTTGGCAGACTCCCTTATTAAGCGTTCAAAATTCTCAATAGCCCCAGATTGAACTGTCATGTTGTTCCAATCAATATTCTCAGAAATAAAATACTCGGCTTCTTTGGACCGACACGGCGAAGCAGAGACAGATCCTAATGCGATACCAATGAATTCTTTATCAATATCTGTCACCATTGCTAAAGAGGTAACAGAGATAACCATAGCGTTCCTAGGACCCACTTTCAGAAACTCCTGCGGACCGCGAAGCACAGGAACGCGAACTGATTCAATAAACTCATCCTCCTGTAGCGAATTGGTTTTTACTCCGGTAATTAGTTCATCTACCTGTAATTGCCTGGTTCCAGATTTACTTCTGATATTAACTTGAGCTCCTAATGCTAATAAAACAGGGATCATATCTCCAGCAGGTGACGCAGTTGCCAGATTTCCTCCAATAGTTCCAGCGTTCCGTATCTGGGGCGATCCTATAGTTCTAGCTGACTGAGCAAGCGCCGGAATGAGCGTTGACAGAGGCCCACGCTCAATTTCGCGATAAGTAACGCAGGAACCTATAAGCACAGAATCGCCATCGTGCCTCCATTGTTTGAGGTCCTCAATGCGGTCTATGGCAATAACTCCTGAAACATCTCGATGTCTAAAGTTGACCTCTACCATGAAATCAGTTCCTCCAGCCAGAAGTTGGCGCGTAGGGTCCTCAGCTAATAACTCACAGAGGTTCTCCGTTGAGGATGCAATTAGAAAATCCATACATAATCATGCTACCGAGTAGAGGAATACTACGGAACGATTTACTCCGTGACTAGCCTAATTAGACATCACGCATCAAGAATAATTGCTCTTCCATCAGATGGTGGCAATAGAGGCTCTTCAGTGGACCATGGAAAGTTGATCCATTGGTCTGTGCGTTTCCACACGTATTCACATTTGATTATGGAAGGACTTTTTTCATACAGTACGGCGCTGCGGACGTCTGCAACTTCATTTTTACAGAATTCGTACACATAGGCTAGTGTTGCGCCGGTATCAGCTACATCATCAGCGATAAGAACTCGCGCATTCCTGAGGTCAATGGAATCCAGATAGGGGGGTAAGGCAACTGGGACATCCAAGCGTTCGTCTACTCCGGTGTAATATTCCACATTCATTACATAGAGGTTCTTGACTGAAAGGGCGTAGCCGAGAGAACCCGCCACGAAAAGCCCACCACGAGCTATGGCTAGTATGATATCGGGCTGGTAACTGTCATCGGCCACGATCTGAGCAAGCTCCCTTGCAGCCACTCCGTATGATCCCCAATCTAGTATTTCCCGTTCTTCAGACATTTTCCCTCCGGTCGATAACCCTAAACAATATACCTTCTCGGCCTTTGATGGATTAATACAATTAGATAAGTCATAAAAGATCAAATGAGTGCCTCAGTAGTCCTCTATAGAAGTATTCATTAGAATAAATAGGAGCAGACCTTATTGCCCGCAGTAGCCGGTACCGAGCTCGACGCTAGGAGAAATATGAAAATCTTAATCGCCGATAAATTAGATCCCAGTGCAAAACTTGCCCTCGAAGATATCGGACACGAAGTGCAAGAAATTCATAGTGTCAATTCTGATGATCTAGATCAGCATATTCAGGGTATTGAAGTGCTTGTAGTTAGAAGCACCAGAGTGACAGCTGATGCACTTAAAGCTGCTGATCAGCTGTCTCTGATCGTTCGTGCAGGGGCTGGTGTCGATAATATTGATGTTATTGCCGCTTCGGATTTAGGCATTCATGTCTGTAACGTTCCAGGTAAAAATGCTGCAGCAGTTGCAGAGTTAACTTTCGCGCTTTTACTAGCCATAGACCGCCATGTTGTTGGGGGTGCAAGTGACTTACGAAAGGGGACTTGGAACAAAAGAGAATATTCGATAGCTGACGGTCTTATGGGGAAAACTATTGGAATTATAGGTCTTGGCGGTGTTGGGCTTAGTGTCGCAGAGCGAGCAAAAGCTTTTGGATTGCGAGTAATGGGGCAGAGGAGAAGTGGTCGCTCGCCTGAAACCGAACAACGCATCCGGCAAATCGGGATACGGTTAACCGATACTCTGGAGGAGCTTGTTACTCATAGCGACGTTGTTTCGATTCACGTCCCCTTTAATGAGCAAACGGTGAGATTAGTGGACGAAGATCTGCTCCGGTCGTTTAAAGATGAGGCTATTTTAATCAATACCAGTAGAGGTGAAATTATTGATGAGCCAGCCCTTATTCAAGCGATGAATGAGCGTGGAATTAGAGCTGGCCTAGATGTCTTTTGTGATGAGCCTGCTTCTGGCGAAATCACCATTACTTCAGCTTTAGCTAGTCACCCTTCTGTCGTTGGAAGTCACCATATTGGTGCATCAACTATGCAAGCAAGTAGAGCCATAGCTAGTGGTGTTATCGACTCTATTGCGGGTTTTGAAAGTGGAAATCCATTGAACTGCGTTAACGAAGCGCCCTCTGGCGAAGGGACATCACAAGTAAGAGTCCGGCACTTAGATCGTGTCGGAGTTCTTGCTTCAGTCCTTTCGACACTTAGAGCTGCTGATCTAAACGTTCAATACATGGATAATCGTGTTTTCAGCGGAAAAAAGGCTGCTGTAGCGAGTATCGAAGTGGTAGGGGCAGTTCCAATAGGGCTATATGACGAGTTGGTTTCCCTTGAACATGTTTTGGGAGTCTCTCTACTAGATAAGAGAGCTGTTTAGCCGTGGAGTTAGGTTTGCTTAGCCGAGTGGAGGCTCAACTCGTCCGACAAGAATGGGCTGAGAGGGTTGTTTCTCCTGCCTATGATGCTCTTAGGCCTGAACAAAGGTTTGAGGTGATGAAGAAAGACCCTTATGTCTTTCTTCATGTAACGCGTTCGTTCGGTGATGATGCAAGTGAGAAAACTGCAGAAGAAGTTTCCGCTTCTAATGCTGCAGCTTTATCTCGCCTTCTATCAGCGAATATTTATGGACAAGTTCGTGGCCCTTCGCTTTACTTGTACCAACTTCGATCTGGAGATCACCAGCAGACAGCAATCATTGGTGATGTTCCACTTGCTGCTGTCAAAGAAGGACGAATTATTCCCCATGAACGGATACGACCAAGCCGCTCGTTGCACCTAGCGGACCATTTGGAAAAGATTCGAGTTCAATCCTCGCCAGTTGCTCTTGGGTATGAAGATGATCGGCAGGTAGCTTCAATAATTTCGTCAATTCAAAATAATGAATCGCCTATATTGCATTTCCAGCGAGAAGACTTAATCGAACAAAAGATTTGGTCTGTAGCGGATGTTGATGCAAGCGCACTCATTGAAATCATGAGAGATAAATATGCGTATGTAGTTGATGGACATCATCGCCTTAGCGCAGCGTCAGAAATGTGGATGAGGAACGGAGAGTCTGGGTCTTTTGGAAAACTCTTTGCCGCTTTTTTCCCACTAAGCGAGCTAAAGATCAGTGCCTTCCACCGACGTGTCACTGATATGGGCGGCCACTCTTTGGATGATCTTTACAAAGAGATAGCTGCTCGTGATTTCGCTCTTCTTCCGATTGAAGAAGGTGAAGACCCTCAACCAAAGGCTTCCGGGGAATTCTCCATGTATGTAGGCGGTCAGTGGACAGCCATCAAGCCAGCCAGAATACACCCATCTGAAATTGACTCTGGTCTACTGCAACGAAAAATTCTTAGTCCTGTATTTCACATTGATGAGGCCGGCGCAGATAATAGGCTGCAGTATCTTCCTGGGTCTGTTGGTTTGAAACACCTCGTTGATCAAACTGACTTAGATGGGGGTGTCGCTTTTGCTCTTCACCCTGTTCCGATGGCCCAATTGCTCTCCGTTGCTGACAGGCGGATGACTTTCCCGCCGAAAAGTACGTATTTTCAACCGAAAGTTCGATCAGGTATCTTTCTGGTGCATAGGTAGAACTGTTTATAGTTCCGTAATTCGCTTAAAGCCTTCTGCCATTCCTACTCCGGTAAGATCACCGAAAGTTGAGAGTTCTTCTTTGATACGCTCACGGAAATCCTCCAGTCCTTTAGTTTCGTTACCTTCTGTTATCCCCATGGTCGATACATATTGGCTTTTGTGTGACTCAAGGGCCTTAAGTTTTTTCTTTTCGTACCCGTCAGTAGTTTCAAGGTGATCACATTCTTCAGGCTCAAATAAAAATAGCTGTGAGGGGCGATGTGGATGTAAAGAGGAATCAGTCAGAAAGAAAGGATCCCTAGCAGCGACAATCCCTTCGATAGCTAATTGTCCTGCATTTTGGTGATCCGGATGGAGCCTGTATCTCTTCCATGGGTCATGGCTCAGGAGAACTTCGGGTTTAAGTTTTCGAATCCAAGATGCAATAGTATCTCGTTCCTTTACCCCAGCATGTAATTCACCATCAATGTAGTCTAGGAAAACAACCTCTCCGATAGCTCCAAGCTCGTCGGCTGCAACACGTTGTTCGGATTTACGAATTGCAGCTAATTTATCGGTATTGGTGGAAGGGTCCCAAGAACCCTTTGAACCGTCAGTGCATATTAAAAGACTGACTTCACAGCCATTTGCGGCCCACTTGGCCAGCGTAGCCCCTGCCCCAAATTCAATATCATCAGGGTGTGCTCCAATGGCAAGAGCTCTAACAGGAGTAGGAATATTTTGACTAATCACAGTGACACTCTAGATCAGATCTTCTTTATGTAGCTCAGATTCTTTAAGGTCGTCAGGATTGTCCATATCAAACCCAAAATTTGTGTTTGTAATGATGCTCAAAGGTAAATCAAACCTTTTTGCTTCATGCCTGTGTTTTTCAAATGAGTTCTGACCATATTTGAACGAAAAATCGATTCCGGATGGTAAGCCTATGATGTTAGTTCCATCATTATGCCGATCTGGCACAAGAACAATGCCATCATATTTAAATAGGGAAAGAAGATCATCAGGAAAAATTAAGTCGGCATGTGTAATTAGAATCTTCTCTATACCTTCTTTTGCTAGTGCTGCTAACCCAGTTTGAGCTGCCTGATTCAAGCCAGCTCGGGTATTTCGGATCACTTGAGTACCAAGGTTCAAAGCCCATCGCTCCACCTCTTCATCTTCACAAATAACCCACACTGGGACGCCTGTACATGCAGAAATAACACCTTCTGCTAGTGAACGTGATAAAGCGGCGCGCTCAATAGGGTTAAGCACGGAAGATAGACGAGCTTTTGCGTTATTAAAAGATTTAACTGGGAGAAGCACTCCAAAATTATCCATTGACAAGATTCTAGGCCTACCTAGTTATCTATTGCTCAGTATCTGAATCGTCGCTTGTTCTGAGGTACGATTCTTCGGTGGGTATTTGTGTGGCAGTTGTAGGTGGTGGCTCTTGGGGTACGACAGTTGCGCATCTTGTTTCTCATAACACTCTCACAAAGTTGTGGTGTAGGGACTCGAAGGTTGCTGCCTCAATCACCCAAGACCACAAAAATCTTCGCTATTTACCAGACTTTAGTCTCTCCGATGATTTAACAGCCTCTATTCATTTAGAAGAAGTTCTTCACGATGCTGATATCGCTCTTGTGGCCATACCATCTCAAAGTTTTCGAGAAGTTCTCTGTCAGATGAAGCCATATTTACGAGAAGGTACTCCAATTTTGAGTCTTGCAAAGGGGCTGGAGCAGGGAACCACTTACACTATGACGCAGATAGTAAATGAAGAGCTTCCAGCAAACCCAACGGGAGTTCTTTCTGGGCCAAATCTTGCTCAAGAAGTACTTCAGGGTTTCGCAACGGCTTCAGTGCTGGCTATGCCCAATCAGTCAGACTCAGAACAGATACACAAAATTTTTCTCACTGAGAATTTCAGAGTTTATTCAAGTACCGATGTGAAAGGTTGTGAATTAGGCGGGGCGTTCAAGAACGTTCTTGCTCTTGCGGCAGGTATGACAACCGGACTGGGAACAGGTGATAATACTATTGCTGCTGTAATAACCAGAGGGTTGGCCGAACTGACACGACTTGGAGAAGCTATGGGTGCCAAGCGAGAAACTTTCTCAGGGCTAGCTGGGCTTGGAGATCTCATTGCAACGTCTTTCTCAACAAAAAGCCGGAATAGGTTTGTTGGCGAACAACTGGGTAAAGGTAAATTACTTCATGAAGTAATTTCGGTTATGGATAATGTTGCCGAAGGGGTAATGACCGCACCAGTTGTCTCGCAATTAGCTGAAGAGTATAAAGTCGAGACTCCGATCACGGATCAAGTTTCGGCTGTCGTGAGCGGGAGTATTTCAGCAGCAGATGCGTACGAGCTTCTTATGCTTCGTGATCAAGGAACTGAAACCTGATTTAATCTCATGCTCCACATCGAAACCCTAATTAAGAGCGAAGTTTATGGCTGAAATTGGAAGTATTGGGGTTGAGCCTGTCCATAGCGTCTCATCTAATGGGGGAATAGAACCTCTAGGTTCCGGATGTCTAGTCCATTGGGGAGTTCGAGCAGATGATAGGTGGCATATAGCTAGAGATGAGCAGGCGGTTCGGCAGATTGTTGCTGAAGATGGAGTCTCAATTGAAACTCGGCTTCGGGTACCTGGGGGTGATATCGTTCATCGCGCAAGTTCTACTCCTTATAGAAACACTTCGCTAGTAATTGTTGAAATAGAGAATGAAACACCCCTACCAGTTGCAATAGCTTTATTTACTGTTGGCGATGGGATATGGAGATGTGAAGGAAATACGTTATTCCGTAATAGCGTTTCAGTGATTTCAGCTTCGAAGCCTGTAAGTCAATGCCAAGTAGCTGCGTCAGAGGATGACATGATGAACGCTCTAAAGCTAGAAGAAAGTCAGAACGATGCAGAAAGAGCGCAATCTGTAAAAGGTAGCCATGTGGCGATCGTCTTTCCTCTTCCTCATACTTCTAGCCTACGTTTAGTATTTTGTGTTGAGAACAAGCTTGATTCGCTCCCACCTCCAGATGATCTCCCAAATTTGGAAGGAATAGCTAACGGTTGGAATGCGCATCTTGATTACGGATCAACTGTAGTTCTTGAAGACGAGAGAGTGCAGAAGGTCCTGTTCTCAGCAAGGAGGCACCTACTCGTCGGGTGTGAACAAGCTCTTACTTCTAGCTACTGGCTGAAAGGAGTTCCCGCTTATGCTCCCACTCTTGCCATCTCCTCTATGTGTTTGTGGGGCCATATTGAAGCAGCGAGACATCTCCTAACACAGTCAATAGATCGATATCAAGTATCTTCATTTCAGCGTCCTGAAATGGAGTACCTTTCTTACTTGCTGTGGGCTTGTAATGAATTTACATTGCATCAGATGAACGATGAAGCTACTGTCCCCATCCTCAACTGGGCGATTGAGCAGATCGGAAATTTCGTCAATGCGATTCCCCGAAGCCGAATTCGCAGGCGTGTAGGTCATTCGTACCTCCGACTGGGCCTTGAATCATCAGAAAGTATTTTAAATCGAGCTGGTCGTATTGAAGAAGCCGAACAGTTGGGGGATGCTCTTCCAAAAATCTATAGAGCCAATTCCATGCCACGCCAACCTGAGGCCCTTCCAAATGCGCTTCTTCATCAAGATATGAGTGCAATGCTCCTAGCTAAATATCTTAATGACTACCTAGGCGCCTCAGAAGATTCTGACTCCCTAAGCGAAATAATCGGAAAGGCAGAACCGACTGGAGGATTTTCTTCTGCTGAGCGCCTACAAGACCCGTTTGCCTCAGCTCTTTTTCTTCTTATGTTTCGTCGATCTCTTGTAAGTCAACCCGACTCGTCTACCATTGCATTGTTTCCGAGTTACACCTCGAAGTGGTTTAACCTGCCAGTTGAAGTGAGTAGTATGCCTACTTCAAACGGAGAAGTGGGTTACGCAGTTCGTTGGCACGGGGACAGACCAGCGCTGATTTGGGAAGGAAATATCAATTCACAAACAACTTTTACTTCACCCGGATTTGACCCAGCTTGGCAAAGTAATGAAGCTCGAGGAGAAGCTCTACTTCCTCAACAAAAGCCAGATGAAATTGCAATCCCTCTTATCTCGTCACCTATCCAAAAGCCGGTAATCACACCAAGTAAACCGGAAAAGGGGGATAACTTCTCTTAATTCAATCTTACTTGTATCTAATTAGAGTAACTTTCGGGAATGGGTACTCACAAAGTTCGAAAATCCTTAAAATCCCTACCCCCTAACTTAAAGCATGAAGAATGTCTTTGGGGAGAGGGTATTCGCTATGTAGCTGGAATAGATGAAGTAGGAAAAGGAGCTTGGGCGGGCCCATTAACTATCGTTGCGGCAATTGTTCCTCAGGCGAAAAGAATCTATAAAGTCCGAGATTCGAAACTTCTTAAAGAGCCAGAACGCGAGTCGCTTTTCCCTAAAATTAGCGAGTGGTGTGTAACGTGGGCTGTTGGGCATGCATCAAACGACGAATGCGATGAATTAGGCATGTCTGAATCTCAGAAGCTTGCCGCCAGACGAGCGATCGATGGACTATCTTTGACTCCCGAGCATTATCTGATAGATGGTAAGTGGGATTTTATAGGCCACGCCGTTGGGCCAACTAAAGTAACAAAAATTATTAAAGGAGATACAAAGTGCCTTTCAATAGCTTCCGCTTCGATTCTCGCAAAAGTTGTCCGAGATCGAATGATGCGAGACTACGACAAAGAGTATCCAAATTATAAGTTTGCTAGTAATAAAGGGTACCCATCTCCACAACACATCGAAGCCCTGCACCAGTGGGGGCCAAGTAAGATCCATAGAAAGTCATGGGCCTTCATGGACGAACTCAAATCACATGGAATTCCAAGGGTCGTTCGACCCAACCCTCAGGGGACTCTGTTTCCCTAAATGAGGAAATTATATTTTTTTGCACAATTTGCGTATATCTCGCAACTTTGGCCTTCTGGGCAGTACGATCGTTTTCTTATGGGACAACCTGTGACTGTTATACAAAAATCTTCCTCAAAGCCTGGTGTTCAGCGTTATGAAATCAACCGGAGTATTACCGGAATGGACCATGAGCGATATGAAGTATCAGATGAAATCCTCGGCGAACGACCTCCAGATACATTAGCAAAAGCTATCTTTCAACTTGGAGGCGTAGATAAAATTACAATGAATAGTAACGTCATTACCGTTGACTCGGGAAAGGGCGGGGTGGACCCTAACCAAGTAATGGCAATTATCGTGGATATGTTTACCTATTACCTTCCGGGCGTGGAAGTACCCAGCTTCGAAAATAATGGCGATTAGGGCTTCGGGCTGTTGATTAATTTCCTGCCACGTCGCTACACTTCAAGTAAATTCAAGGGGATCATATGTCAATCGCACGAATAACTGAAGTTATTTCTTCTTCGCCCATAAGTTTCGATGATGCAACGAAACGCGGTGTAGAACGAGCAGCTAGCACTCTTGATAATGTCAAAGGAGCTTGGGTTCAAGACCAAAAGGTAGTTGTTGAGAGTGGAACTATTACTGAATATAGAGTCACACTGAAAATAACCTTTGTCCTAAACGACTGACACCATTTCGATAATCTGTGAGACCTAGAGAGTTGTGACCTTCGTTGGATAGTTTTGAAGGCGAATCTTATTTCAAGCTACTTTTAGTTCCAGAATGGTTTGCTTCTTGAACTGTTTGAGAACCCATATCCACAAAACGGTGGTTTCTGTCGGCAATTGTTTCACCAGCGGCATCTACAACCAACACAGCACCGGTGGTAAAGCTAGCCTCATCGGAGGCAAGGTACAGCACGGCGTTTGCGATATCTTCGGGCCTTCCAGCGCGCCTTAGAGGGTTGTGGGCGCCAATAATGGTCGAAGCTTTTTCAAGATTCTCATGATCTCCGGTCACAAGTCTCGCTGTTAAGCCAGAGATTGTTCCTCCAGGTGCAATGACGTTCACTCGAACTCCATGTGGGCCTAGTTCAGTTGCAACGGACTGTGAAAGCCCTACAACTCCATGCTTAGCCGCTGTATATACATGTGGGCCTAGTCCAGCTCGCACCCCGGCTGTCGAGGCAGTGTTAATAATTGATCCAGAACCTTGTTGAATCATGACTCTTGCCGCATGTTTGATTCCATAAAAGACGCTGTTCAGAAGTACGTCTATCGTTCTAAGCCACCCGTCACCGTCTATCTCGCTAATCGGCCCAACTGAACCCAGTATTCCAGCATTATTGAACATAATATCAAGGCTCCCGAATTCAGATACAGCGAACTTAACAGCTTCCTCTACTTGGTTTTCTTCCGCTACGTCTACACAAAACGCGGCAGCGTTCTCGCCCAGTTCATCAGCAAGTTCCTCGGCCAAGTCGTTTTGAATATCTGCAATTACGCACTTCGCTCCTTCCTCAATGAAGCGACGGGCAGTACCTTCTCCGATCCCGCTTGCTCCTCCTGTTATAACAGCTACTTTATTCTCTAATCTTCCGCTCACACCTTCTCCCTCTGTTGAAGATTCCAAAGCGATAGTTGCCTATCTCATACTCAAGAAGCAATCTTAGTCTTGAGATTTAGATGAGGAAAAGCCAGCCTTTGCCAGCTGTGATGAAAATCCCATTCAAAAATGGGGGTCGCTTCACAACAGCTTCGAATGAAATGTCGAGAAGTATTAGAATTTAAGGTAGGAGTTCAGGAGTAAGAACGGCTATCTTGTCAGGGTGTCAAAAGAACTTCGCTTATTAACAATTCACGCTCATCCGGATGATGAATCATCGAAAGGGGCAGGAACTGTAGCGCTTTATGCTGACTTAGGAGTTGGGACGACGCTAGTTTGCTGCACTGGGGGTGAAGAAGGAGATATCTTAAACCCAGCTATGGATCGTCCAGAGGTTCGATCGAACATTGCTTCAATACGGAAAGAAGAATTAGATAAGGCCGCAAAGATCATTGGATATGACACTGTCCACTACCTGGGTTACAGGGATTCCGGAATGGAAGACTCCGAAGCTAATGCACACCCGGATTGTTTCGCTATGGCGCCCTTAGATGAAGCAGTTGAACGTCTAGTAAGGATAATTAGAGCCGAGCGGCCTCACGTTATCGTTACTTATCCTGACGACCAACAAGGCTATCGGCATCCCGACCACCTAAAAGTTTTCGATATAAGTATTCCAGCTTGGGAAGCAGCTGGTGATCCCAACCTGTTTCCGGAAGCAGGAGATCCATGGCAACCGTTAAAGCTTTACTATACGACTTGGAGCCGGAAGAGAATCGAGGCTTTGCATAAAGTTTTTCTCGATTTAGGTCTTGAATCGCCTTTCAATGAGGACTGGTTTAAACGACCTTCTCAGGATCACAGAATTACAACAAAGATTGACGTATCGCAGTATGGGCAAATACGAAATGATGCCCTCTTAGCCCACGCCACGCAGGTTGACCCCGAATCAACATTTTGGTTCGGACTTCCCTCAGGAGCCGCAGCTGAGGCTTACCCTTGGGACGATTATGTGCTTGCATTTAGCCGTGTAGGTGAAATTGCTGAAGAGGGTGACTTGTTTGTAGGAATTAGGGAATCCGAAGAAAGCGAAAACAATGGCTGACTTTCTATCTGATGAGTGGGTTGAGGCATTACAGAACCTTGGAAGTAAATTGCCAAAGATTCAGGGCATATCAGTTTCATGCCAGTACGAAATTTCGGGAACTCCAGACGGAAAAATACGGTATTACATAGTTTGGAAAGATGGGAAAGTATCCGAGGTTTCCAAAGGAAAGATGGACCACCCAGAGTGCCGATTTGCTGCGAAGTATGAAGATGCCAAAGAAATCCTTTTTGGCAAAGTTAGCGCCGAAGAAGCATTTATGCGGGGTGATCTTAAGATCGAAGGAGATTACAAAAAGTTCCTAGTTGATTTACACGACTGGAGACATTCCCTTGAATATAGGAAGTTGTGGGAGGACCTAGAGTCCAGCTAGTTGTTGATGGCGACCACTAAGCGGCGGTATTATTATCCCATAGAAAAGGTTGAGTTTGGTCAAGCGCCTTCCGACAAGCAGCTATTCCACGCTTAGCCCGCTCTTTGTCTAAATCGGTTAATTCCCAATTTTTCGGCTGTGAATATACGAGATGTAGTTGTTGATTCATACCTCAATTATGTTTGAGGGGTATGACATTTACGCATTAGCGCCTTCTCCGGTAGTAAAATCTAATCCACCTAGCACTCGTCAGGGCCACACCCTTACTAGTACGATAAAGGCAATAATAGATGGGAGAAGGTAATGTCAATCAGTAAAGTTGGGGTTGTAGGCGGCGGAACTATGGGCTCAGGGATAGCAGAAGTTTCGGCCAAATCTGGCTGTGACACAATCGTGGTAGAGGTTGATGCTTCTTTAGCTGAACTCGCTCAACAAAAACTAGAGCAAAGTACTGAAAAAGCCGTTGCAAGGGAAAAAATGACTGAAGAAGATAGGGACAATCTTCTTTCTAAACTCTCGTTTACTACCGAATATTCAGAGTTAGCTGACAGGGATCTTGTTATCGAGGCTGTCATAGAGTCACCAGAAATAAAAGCAAAAGTATTCTCGACTCTTGACGAGATCGTTCAGCCCGATGGGATCTTGGCTTCAAACACTTCATCAATATCTATAGGAGAGATCGCAACAGCAACTTCAAGGGGTGAGAAGGTCTTAGGAATGCATTTCTTCAACCCTGCTACTGTTCAGCCACTAGTTGAATTGATCACCTCAGAGGTAACTTCTGAAAATACTTTGAAGATTGTGGAAAACTTCACAAGGGACATACTGGGAAAGCACCCTATTACAACTATAGATCGCGCCGGTTTTGTCGTTAATCGGTTATTGGTTCCTTATTTACTTCAAGCAATGCACATGTATGATCGTGGCCAAGCGTCTAAGGAAGATATAGATGCGGGTATGAAGTTTGGTTGCGCTCACCCGCAAGGACCCCTTGAACTCTCAGACCTTATCGGGTTAGACACTCTTCTTCTCGTAGCTGAGGTCCTATATGAAGAGTTCAAAGAACCGACGTACTCTCCGCCCCCTGTCCTTCGTAGGTTGGTAACTGCTGGGCATTTAGGAAGAAAAACAGGACAGGGATTCTACTCTTATGGGTAAAGTCGATTCCGGCAATTACGCCATGACGATTCCACTGCCGACTTCGCTAAGCGATCAAGGCCCCAGCTTACGTGAGTTGGTTGATTTAGGTTACAAAGAAGTTTGGTCTTCGGAAGCAAATGGGGCTGATGCTTTCTTGCCGTTGGCCCTTGCCGCGGTCCATGCTCCTGAACTTAGGCTGGGTACTGCAATTGTCCCAGCCTTCACTCGAGGTCCCGCTCTTCTAGCTCAGTCTGTAGCAACCATGGCTTCGATAGCTCCGGGTCGATTCGCTTTTGGAGTTGGTTCTTCGTCAAATGTAATCGTCGAACATTGGAATGGTATTCCATTTACGGACCCATACAAAAAAACCCGTGATGTTGTTCGTTTCCTCAAACAAGCGCTAACGGGAGAAAAAGTCTCTGAGGATTATGAAACATTTAAGATAAAAGGATTTCGCCTAGGGATGGAACCACCCAAGGAAAATGTTCCCATCCTTATAGCAGCCCTTCGTGAGGGGATGCTCCGACTAGCTGGACGTGAAGCAGATGGAGCGATTATCAATTGGCTTTCTGCAGAAGATGTAAAGACAGTCTCAGAAATCGTTCATAGCCAGGGTGATGGGAAAGAAATTGTCGCACGTATTTTTGTGTGTCCGAATCCAGATACTGAGACAGTTCGAAGAGAAGCAAAGCGCGCTATCGCCGCATACCTCAACGTTCCTGTATATAGAGCTTTCCACGAATGGTTGGGAAGATCTGAGCAACTTCAAGAGCATTGGGATCTCTGGGATCAGGGCGAACGAGCAAACTCGCTCGAAGCGATGCCAGATAGCGTCGTAGATGAACTCATTGTCCATGGAACACCTGAAGAATGCAGGGGCCACATTGATCGATACTTGGAGAATGGTGTCAACACAGCGGCGCTAATGGTGATGCCTTTCGGGGGGATAGAACCTTCCCAGGCGATTCGCGACTTAGCTCCAAGATAGAGTTATAAATAATGTGCATAGGAAGCCCAAAAGGTGGGATACTAAAGAAGTAGGAAAAAATATCCTGGCGGAGAAAAATGACAGATACAAATGAGCGAATAAATGAAGCGTTTAACATGATCGATACGGAACTTTCGAGGTTGCAAAGTCGCGAGGTCGTTTCAGCTGTAGAAGCTAGCGACCTACTGTTAGATCTTCGTCTGCTAATTATGCAGATAGAACCTGTTGAAGATCCCGTCTCAATATCAAGCTAGAGCTATCCAACTTCTCTGCTCTGTTCATTGAGGAACTAC
The DNA here is from genome assembly GCA_902529525.1 of Actinomycetota bacterium. GTDB lineage: Bacteria > Actinomycetota > Acidimicrobiia > Acidimicrobiales > UBA8592 > UBA8592. The sequence goes on along the minus strand of CABZWT010000015.1, from coordinate 11,752 downwards.
AGGCTTTGAATTGACCGAACTAGTTTTGAAAAGAACCAGCCAACCAAAGCTCCTGCGATTACATCTGATGCATGATGCGCTCTCACGTGCAGACGGCTAGTTGCTACTACTGCTGCGATTACTTTAAAAAGCGGCGCAGCAGAGCTGCTTTCCGAAAGCAGTGATGCTGCTAGGACAGCTGAACTTGCATGGCCGCTAGGGAAACTCGATGTAGCAGGCTGCCGGAGCTTATGGGGATGACTACTTGAGCCCATCTCTGGCCGGCTTCTTCGAAAAAGGCGCTTTATTCCCTGATTTACGATTATGGACTCTATCCCAATTAAAACAGCTAGCCGGACTACTGAGCGCTTTCGGTTAGGGTTTAAGATTTTTTGAGTGAGGTTCAGAATATGCCAGATGACACTAAAATCGCCCACGGAAGAAGCTACATAGAAAAGTCGATTTAGACCTTCAGAAGACCTCAGCAGCTCCCATCCGGTATCTACTGCAGAGTCAAAGTCGTCAACTTTTTGGGGAAGGTTTAATAGAATTGGGTCATCCATCAATCTGTTCCAATCACTATTTGAGGTATTTCTCTCGGGCCAGTCGATTTGATCGAGCTTTGTTGGTATGCCCCATCTAGGTTGAACATATTTGAACTCCATCTGCTAGGAGTTAATGCTAGAGCACGTGGATAGTCTTCAAACATCCATCGTGCGAAATTTCGTCGGGTCCAGTCATTGTAATTAGCAACTTTAAGAGCTAATTCAGTGGTTTCTGACTTTTCTAGAAGCCTTTGTAGTCGCCCAGCGAATTGGTGGTCATGTCCTAGTTCAGCTGATATAGCTTTCTTGTAAATCGCCTCGGCTTGTTGAGGCTTGAAGGGTCCAGATTTTATAATAGCGAGTGCCGATGATCTGCCTGTTCTTAAGGCTTGTGCGATACCCTCTCCCGTCATAGGGTCGGCTGCTCCAATTGCATCTCCAACGAAATGGATTCTTCCTTTGGAAGGCAGCAGTTCCATTAACCGAGAGGGGATGGGCCATGCCTTTCGGTTCCCCTCTGCGATGGCATTAGGTCCGATTACATCACGGATATGTGGACGTTCCAACAAGTTATTCCAGAGTTTTCCTAGGTCGCCTATTTCGTAATGTGATCCCCGTAACACGCCGAATCCGATATTTGCCCTCTGTCCAGGCAAAGGAAAAAGCCACATATATCCCGGAAGTAAATCGGGCTCAAACCAGACTCGAAGGTGTTGCGCTTCTGGCCCAGTCTGAGAGAAGTATTGACGGAAAGCATGCCAGTCTCCTCTGTAGTTATTTATTCCAACACCAAGAGCTTTACGGACTGAAGACCACATTCCATCTGCGGCAATAACGTAGCGGGCTAGAATTTTTCTATCAGTCGAAGTCGTTACCTCTACGTGTTGATCTAACTCTCGTAGGCTTTCAAACCGAACTGGAGCTTGAATACCTGTTCCCGCATCGCGAGCTAAGTCCAGTAATCGTTCGTCTAATTCTATGCGCGGAACGATTGCGGCGTATTGTCCTCGTCCTTGAGGGAGTGGGAGTTCAATGGTATTCCCGTTAGGAGAATGAATTACTACGTTCATAATCTCATTCCAATTTTTAACAGTGGAAGGTTTGAGCCCCATACTTTCAAGTATGCGGAGTGCATCTGTAGTTAGGCCATCTCCACAACATTTATCGCGAGGGAAGTTTGCTTTATCGATTATTGTTACATCGCGTCCCGATCTTGCAAGCTCGATTGCTGCCGCGCATCCTGCAGGACCCCCGCCTATAACTAGAATCTCCGTCTCGAGAAATTTATCCACACCTTGAGCGTATCCTGATAAAGCCAAGAACAAGAATTTGAAGGGTCCTATGGTTCAGGTGTTGGCGTCGGTTCTGGTTCAGGTGTTGGCGTCGGTTCTGGTTCAGGATCGGGTTCTGGAGCTATCTCGATTGACGGATCAGAGTCTTCGCTATCACCTTCTGAGTTTGTGGCTATAACTACGAACGTGTAAAGGGCACCATTATCCAAGCCACTTATTACACAAGTCAATTCAACAGTCGTGCATGTATTTCCGCCTGGGCTTGCAGTAACCGTGTATGAAGTTATAGGAAAATACTCGGTTATATCAAAGTTTCCTTCAGGTTCTGGAATGTCCCAGGAGATAGTTATCTGCGTATCTCCTGCTTGTACCCCTATATTTGTCGGTGGATCAGGAGGTCTTGGGTACGTTGGTTCTCCGTTGCACCCGATCCCATTTTCAGGTTGGTATCTTGCTGAAAAAGTATCTAATTCCTCCGATCCATCGGGGAGTAGTCTTCGTCTTGTTGTTTGGATGTTTTCGCATTGGTCAGACATTGATGAACGTTGGCCTGATACTTCAGTTTCAGCGTATTTTGTTGAGTAAAGGCTCACAGTTAAAGATGTCGAAGTCCATGTTGGCCATACGAGGATTGGGAATGGGGAGATGTTTCTGACTTCCAAATTAGGGCTGGGCCATGAGATCGTTGACTCGATACCTTTTCGCCCTTCAAAGTCTGCGTATCTAGAGAACCATATTGTATGGGGGAAGTATTGAACAATATCGAGCCCTCCATAGAATGCTGCTTGGAAGAATGTCGTAGCGAACTGAGAAATTCCACCTCCCACATCTTCGGTTAATTCTCCATTGACAATTACTCCCGCTTCTACAAACCCTTTAGCTTCTGTTCGTTTGCCGATAGCTTCGTTAAGGGAGAGAGAGTCGCCAGGCCCAATAATGGTACCTTGAATAAGTTCCGCGAATCTTTGAATATTTGTGACTCGACTTTGGCAGCATGGATGGGGTGTAGTTGCTTCGGATATTAACTCTGATACTCCGTACGCCATCAATAATTCATCCATTCCATCCGTGATGTCGATAAGTTGGAGATTCACTGAACTAGCGCCATTGAGCATTGACTGATAGATCAAGTCAACAGAGTCTTCAGCGCAGCAAGCTTTTGCAGAGAGGTTAACGATACTGAGTTCCCCATCATTCACGATAATTTCTGGTAGTTCGTTTTTATCTGCGACAACGCCTCCAAGCTGGTCTCCAATAGCTCCTCTCACCAAAGGGTTGTTCAGCACCCAAGTTGGTTGTCCGTCTTCTAATGAAAAGATAAGCCAATTTCTAACTTCTTCAGGAGAAAAGGTGTGGGTCCTCTCACCAACAATAATCGTTAGTCCAGATTCCGTTAGATCATTAGTGCTTTGGGCAAATTCTGCTGCTTCGGAATCACTTACTTCTGGACGTATTTCTGTGAAGTCTGCGTTTACGACTATCGGGCTAACTCCAGTTGCAGCCGCAAGAAAGATCGAATTTCTAATTGCCTCTTCGTTAAAGATTTGTGCTGGAATTCCATTTATGAACTCAACTTGACCGTTCTCTACTTTCCAAACGGGTTCGATAGGTTCGGATTTGCTGTTGGAAAAGTCTACGGGGAGTTTAAAATTCTGATCTTTTCTCAACTGGACAGCGATCGGAGAAGATCGCTCAGCAAAAAGGTTCTTTACCCAGTGGAAAGGTTCGACAATGAGTGGGACATCATCTAGTTCCAGTATTTTTTTAAAAGTCTCTTCAATATGTACTGTGATACCGACTTCGCCAGTGGTTGTCTGGATATCTCCGAAGTCCGATTTAATAATTACTGGAGTTGAGGCATAGCTCGTAGCTATCGAAAGCAGCACATCGGAAAGTTCTGATGGGTGCAAACCGCCTACATCTTGACCTATTACGGTGATACCTCGCCCAACCTTGTTTTTGTTAATTGCTCGGTCGATACTCCAGATCGCAAGCCAGAGAGTCAGGATCGTTATTAACGCAGTTGTAATTAACATAACCCTAGAGATTGGTATGCGTTCAGACGTCGAAGATCTCTTCGCCCGCTTAGGGCGATAGGTTTGCGAAGAATTGGATGATGAATCGATCTCCTCAGAATAATGGAGAACAGATCGCTCGCTATGTCACCGGTATGTGTTTTCTTACTGACGTGAGTTAGTCCGCCTAGAACAGTCGAAGAATGTCCGACTCTATTCCCTGTAATTGCTCGTAATCAATTTCAACCCAGCCTATTTCTCGATCCTTCGCTAATGTCTTTGCCTGAGGAGTTATCTCTTGTGCGACGAATATGCCCCTAACTGGTCGTAGCTTCGGATCACGATTTAAGTAATCGAGATATCGTGTAAGCTGCTCAACTCCATCGATACCCCCTCGCCTTTTAATCTCAATGGCGACAGCTTTGCTATCACCATCGCGACAGAGCATATCAACGGGGCCAATATCAGTTGGAAACTCTCTCCGAGTTAAAGATAGGCCTTCCTCAATCTCCTCAGGATTTTCAGCGAGAAGGAGCTGTAAGTGGGCTTCAACACCATCTTTTTGCAAACCCGGATCCTCTCCCAGGTCAAAGCTGGTGTCAGATAAAATCTCTTCAATACTTATGGTTAGACGTTCGCCTTTAGGGTTTGAGATAACCCATGAGCTCTCAGCTTCTTCAATTCTATTAGGAGCGTTCATCCACATGAGTGGCTTATAGGCACCCCGAGTGTCCGCATGAACGGCGACGCATCCATCTGCCTTTGTCATGATGAGTCTTTTAGCACTCGGCAAAGTTGCTTTCAGTCTTCCTTTGTAATCAACTGAGCATGTAGCTATAACCAAACGCATTCTCAGGACTCTACACCTGAAAATTCATCTGAGTAATGTTAGGACGGGATCTACCAGCTCTTTTCTGCAAATCAGGAGATCTGGCACGTGGAGATCTTTTTGGTTATACCGCAAAGGAGTTCCGTCCAGCCTTGAGGCATGGATTCCTGATGCTAGTGCTACAGCGACGGGTGCGCAGCTATCCCATTCATATTGGCCTCCAGCATGAACATATATATCGGCAGTGCCATTGATGACTGCCATGGATTTTGCTCCAGCAGACCCCATTCGCAGCAGCTCTCCATTCATCTCCTTCGATAGGAATTCAGCGACTGGGACTGTTCTTGTCCGACTGTAGACGATCTTGATCGGACCTGTAGATAATGGGGTTTGGGGTGGATTAAGAGTACTGTATGTTTTTCCGAAATTTGGAAGTGCAACCGCGCCTACTTCAGGTATTCCGAAGTTTGAAAGCGCCACATGTACAGCCCAATCAGTTCTTCCTTTAATGCAGTACTCTCGAGTCCCATCTAGAGGGTCGATAATCCATACTCGGTCTTTGCTGATCCTTCTGGGATCCTCATTTGCCTCTTCCGAAAGGATCATATCGTCGGGAAATTGATCAGATATTAATTGAACGAGAAGTTCATGAGACTGGACATCACCGTATGTCCCTAGATCAAGGTTGGAAGAATCTAAATTATGTTTACCAGCACGGATTTCTAGTAGTAATTTTCCTGCTTCGGTCGCAGCGTAGCTTGCAAATTCATGATCCAGTTGAGATATTTTTGCCATTAGCTGTCGCGGCGTTTCCTTAATTCTTTTGAATGTTGTTCTAGACGTTTTCTCTGGTCTTTTGAAAGGCTTTCGACTCCATCTTCAGCCACTTGGTCCAAGATTTGGTCGATTTCTTTTTCTGTGTGCCGATCGCGAAATTCAGTAACTGCCCGAAGGTGGTTCTTTTTGAATCGCCTCTGACGTTTAGGGCGCTGGCGTGATTCTCTTCTAGTATTTCCGCTAATTGGTAAAGCTGGAATCCAATGCAGATCCGCTGCATATCCCAGTGAACGCATCCCGATAAGAGCTGTGATGGCTACGCTAAGTAATGTTAGAGCATGCAGTCCCGATCGCATTTGAAGAGCGTCAAGGAACTGGAGGCCAACAATGACAGTTACGATTCCCCAGGCAGGAATACCCGGCCAAAATCGCGCAAAGGGGAATTGAGCTGCAAAGGCGATCAGCACACCAAGTTCGACGAAGCGTAATCCATAAATAAATGCCGGTGAAGAATTTGAGATACTGGCAAGTGTGACCACGACAGCAGGGATAACTGTGAAAGCTAAGAGCAGATAGAGAAAGGTTCTTCTTCCCATTAGGTTCTCTAATTGGTTACCAAGCATATAGAGAATAAAAAACAAGAAAATAGTCCAGAAACTAGCTTGATTGACTAGCGGCCAGGTAATCAGTCTCCAGATTTCACCATCTTGGACCCTCTGTGGATCGAGCAGTAGCTTTAAGCTTATTTCATGGCTCCTTCCCTCAATAGCCCACACAAAGACAGAAATGATTCCTAAGCCGATTAGGCCTACTGTCGTTGTGACGTCGATTTGCCCTATTCGAAACCACGGGTCGTTTCCTCGGGACCATGGGCTGGTGTAGGAGTATCTTCCTGGCATATTAAATAACTTACTCGCTCTATTCTTGATTTTGATTATGGGTCTATCGTTTCACGCCGGCACGTGTTATTGCTACTTGCTGTGCAAGATTTTCTAAGGAGTTGTCTAGAGGGGTGAGGGTGGGCATCTTTCCTGTTTTGTGTTCAATCGCCCATGAAAGAAGTTTGTCCGCTAGCCAGGGGTTTTTGGGCAAGATAGGTCCGTGCATGTATGTGCCGATTGCTCTTCGTTGAACAGCTCCTTCGGTTCTATCTATGCCATTATTTCCATGGCCCTTAAGTACTGAACCAAGTGGAGTGGCATTAGGGCCTAGAAATGTTCTTCCTGCATGGTTTTCATAACCGACAACTTTGCAGGTATCTCCGTTGAGTTCTGCTTCTAGGACAAGGTCTCCGATGAGCCGACTTTTTCCTGCAGAAGTGTCTAAATCAAGGATCCCAACGCCGGGGATCCTTCGGCCTTCGGAGTCTGTGTATCCTGTGCCAGCAAGCTGGATTCCTCCACATACCCATAGAAAAACCATGCCGTCTTTAGCTGCAGAGTGTAATGCTGCAGATTTTTTTTGAAGGTCGTACGCGACGATCATTTGATCTCTATCTTGGCCACCTCCTAGGTAGCAAAGATCGAAGTTGGTGGGAGTGAAGTCATCTCCAGTGCTTATTGGAGTTATCGAGGATGAGTACCCTCGCCATTCAAGTCGCTTCTGTATAACAGCGATATTTCCACGGTCGCCGTAGATGTTCATTTCCTTTGGGTAGAGGTGGCAGATTCGTATTTCTGTCATTTTTCCTCCCAAAAGGAGTGGGTCGCTCCTATTTTTTTAAGTCCTGCTCGTAAATCAAGCATTGACGTATACGTCGGTAAGACGATAGCCCTTCCGTCTATTTTGATAGTACTTTTTAAGTGCTCTAGAAGCTTTTGTATTGATGGGGCGATATGCATGCTTGTAGCTGGGAATCCTGAATAGTGAAAACGAAGGGCAAGGTCGTAAGCTCGGTCTCCGCTAATGGTCAGAGATGAAATGCGGTCAAGGATCATTTCATAGTCAACGTCCCAGATCCAACTAACATCTTTTCCATCAGCAGTCCTGTCGTTCAGGAGGATAGCAAGGTGCATGTTTCCTTCTTCTAGGAGAAGGGTTTTAAGGTTTTGGTTTGCTCCTGCGGGGTTTTTTGCAAGCATTATCATGAGTTCGATTCCATCGAAATTGATGATTTCATTTCTCCCGAAGGCAGCTGAAATTGTCGAGAGGCCTTTTTGGATCTTTGTCGTTGAGATGTCGATCGTAGAGCAGGTGGCGTATGCGGTCAGGGCGTTATAGACGTTATGGATCCCGCCAAGGGGTATTTGAATTTCTAGTGAATTTTTTTTGGATGCTGCGATGAACTCAGATCCGTTAAGCCCCTTAAGGTTAATTTTGTCACCTGTAAAAGAAGGGTTTGGTCTGTGGAATCCGCAATTCTGGCATTCCCAGTGGCCTAGGTGACCTATGGTGACTTGTTTGAAATTGAGAGGACTATCGCATTTCTGGCAATGGAGTGAATCAGCTGCGTGGGGAATGGTTTCGCTTCCATAGTCGGTTAGCTGTAGTCCGAAGAATTCAACGTTTTGATGGAGCGACCCGAGGTAGGCGAGGGCGGGGTCGTCGGCGTTGATGATGAGTTTCGTGGTTTCAGGAAGAGATTCGATCATTTCCTTCCATTTTTGGATAGTTGTTTCTAGTTCCCCGTATCGGTCAAGTTGGTCGCGGAAAAGATTCATTAAGACGAGGACGGTAGGTCGTAGTTGCGGAATAAGTTCAGGCAGTGCCGCCTCATCGACTTCGAAAATTCCGAATTTCTCATCTGGGTTTCGTTGGAGTAATGCAGTAGCGATTCCGCTTGGAAGGTTGGCTCCAGAGGTATTGGCTACACATGAAATTTCAGACTCGTGAGCAGCATGGCTTACCATTCTGGCGGTAGTTGTTTTTCCGTTCGTTGCTGAGATGACTATAATTTCTTCCAGTTCTTGTGCCATTTCCTTAAGGGCGTTAGGCCGCAACTTCAGGAGAATCATTCCCGGTAGGGTAGTTCCTCCTCCACGACCAAGAGTGCGGGAAATCCATCCTGCTGCTTTGGCTAGGGAAAGTGCGATGTGGCTCATGTAGCTATGTTAGATGCCAATTTGCAGCGATTGAAGACAGTAGCGGATGTGAGGCGACTTAGAGGTTGTTAACAGCCTGAGTTGTCGAGCGACCCGTCAGTCCATATAGTTCCGCATTTTTCTGTTCGTCTATCGATTAGACCTTCCACAGATGCCCCAGTGAGGTTCGCGGAGGCAAGGTTCGTTCCGATCATTACTGCAGTATTTAAGTCGGCTTGTGTTAGGTCAGCGTGTGTGAGGTTTGTTTCAAAGAACACGGTTGCTGGGGCTCGGACTTGAACCAAGATTGCAGCGGATAAGTTCGCGTGAGCGAGGGAAGCCCCGCTAAGGTCGGCTCCGGTTAATTTCGCCCCAACCAAGAGGGCTCCATCAAGAATTGTCCCACTAAGATTTGCACCTCTGAGATTTATTCCGGGTGCTACTACAGCTGACAAGTTCTGGCCAGAAAGGTCCGCTCCGCTGCAATCTGCGTTAACTTCAAGAACACAATCTCCTCCATTGGAGGTTTCGCTGTTCTGGCTTTGGTCGGTGCTGCCACTATCGTCTGAGGCACTCTCGGAAGAACTGTCCGTGCTTGAACTTGTATTATCCCCACCTCCACATGCACCAACAAAAAGCATGCATGACGCAGTGACAATAGCGAAGATCCGCAAAGGAGAGAACTTTTTTTCAGGGCTGATCATTATGGGCCTAATAGGAGAATTCATAGATTTCTCCATCAATTTCAACAGTAACGCCAGTTGCTCCTGCTACTGCAGTAGCGCTCATACCTTCATATTCAACTGTGAAGGTGGTCCCATCTTCGGAGATCGTCGCTGATCTGGGTCCCGAAGTATTAATAATCGTTTCACCGAGCTCGTAGAAAATCTCATTTACACCGGTGACTCCAGTAGTAGGATCGTACTCGATCGTTCGCCCATCAACTTCTACGATCACAGAACCGTCGTCTTCAATGCTTATTTCTCTGCTCAGATTGCCCTCTATCGTCCATGTGCCCAGAGTGTTTGTTTCTTTATTCCACTCGACACGCTCAATGGCGTCATCTGATTCACCTACATTTCCCCATGCTATGTCCAACGTCGTATCGGTCTCAGTTATATCAGCCTCACTGTTTAAAGGCTTGCCAGAAGGGTCAAGCTCGAGAACTGTTCCGTTTTCGAGTGTGATGATGTACCCTCCGTCTTCGGTTCGCTCACTCGCTTGCGTGTTTCCATCAGCGTCTATGAACGAAGACGTGTTCGAAAGAGGGCTATATTCGTATATGTCCCCGTTTGAATTTGTGAGGACTTCATTGCCATCTTGGTCTATTCGAAGAATTTCGATCACTCCAGATGGGCCAACAAAAGTAGTTTGCTGAGTTTCGGCATCGTAACGAACTGATGACCCGTCGCTTCCGGTAGTGACATAGGAACCGTCCTGTGAAATGACCGTATTTTCCACGTATCCGTCAGGAGACGTAACACGAATAGTTGATCCATCTGCAGAGGTCGTTGAAGTCCATCCATCGCTGGAAACTTCGGTTCTTCGCCCTTCGGCATCAAGGGTAACGATAGTGGTAACGCCATATGGGTCCTGGTAGGTTTCTGAACCATCATCACGGACCATCAAATTTGACCCATCAGCAAACGTAACTACAAGATCACCGTCAGGATTAACAGTGCCAATGTCGCGGCTTCCATCAGGATAGATAACTGAGAATGAACCATCAGGATCTTCTCTTCGGATAGTTCCATCACTGGAAGTTTCGGTTCTAACTCCTGTCTCGGGGTCAATAAGAATTTCGACACTGAAACCCGAGGGGTCAGTGAAGCTTTCGCGACCATTGTCGTACACGGTGTAGCTACTGCCGTCATCAAATTGTGTTATCCAACCAGAGGTATCGCCTTCACCTATGGCGACAGTTCGAGATGTCTCCCCATATGGGTCCGTATACTTGGAAGTGCCATCAGTAAACTCAACATAGGTTGACCCATCAGAGTAGCGCTCAACCCGTGAGCCATCTTCCATGATTTCTTCCTCATACCAAGAACCATCAGGCCATGTAACACGGTAAGTCCCATCAGGGTTCTGTATTTCGACCGTTCCGTCATCAAATGTGAGGACGAGTGCTCCGTCTTCGCGCAGTTCTTCTTCAGGAGGTGTCCAGGTATCAGTATTGCCGTATTCATCGACATAGGTATGTCTTCCATCTTCACACCAGATCCAGGTTTCACCGTTGTCGTATTCTTCAGTAGTACAACCGGAAGCTTCGTCAAAAGTAACTACAGGAGCTGTCCATGTCTCAATCGTGCCATCAGCGTCCTGCCATGTCCCTGAACCATCAAGGCACCAGGTTGATACGGCTCCATCTGAATAGATTTCAGTACTACAGCCTGTTGAATCGTCGTAGGTGTACGTGCTGGAGTTGCCGAATTCATCGGTCCAGATAGTTTCACCGGAATCACACCAAGTTGATGACCCATCAGAATAAACCTGTGTATAGCAACCTGTTTCTGGATCGTATTCGGTTTCACCCCAAGTGTCTGTTTCACCATCAGCGTTTGTATAAGAACCGGAGCCATCTGAACAGTAAGTGTCCCTCCCGCCGTCGGGGTAGAACGTTTCGCTACATCCAGTTTGGGCGTCATAGGTTCCCCTTGTCCCATCGGCATCTTCCCAGCTTGAATCTCCATTTGGGCACCATGTGTTGCTCCAGTCATCATAAATCTCAATGGTGCAACCCGTCTCAGGGTCGACGTTGATTTCAGGCGCAGCCCACGTTTCAGTGTTTCCATCGGAGTCCGTCCATGAACTAAAGCCATCCTCGCAGTAAACACTTGAAGAGCCATCAGCGAAAATATCGGACCAACAACCAGTTGCCTCATCATAGGAAGAAATGTTTACGCCGCCATCTTCATCCTCCCAGTAAGAAGTGCCATTTTCACACCAGGTCTCGGAAAAGCCATTGTAGGTCTGGGTGGTGCATCCACTTTCTTCATCGTAGATTGCTGGTGACCAAGTTTGAGTCTCACCGGTAACTGGGTCAAACCATGACCCTGACCCATCATCACAGGATTCATATATTGAACCATCTTCGTAGGCCTCTACCCAGCATCCTGTTGCTTCGTTATATTCTCCAGCTGGTTCATAGTCTGATTCGTCCCATTCTTCGAAGCAGTAGCCCCAATCTTCTTCAGCTTCCCAGATACCGCCTCGTTCTTCACAAGTTATTTGGTCAGGGGCTGTCCAAAGAGATCCATCATCTTCTGGAACCCATTCTTCGTAGCAGGAGCCC
>CABZWT010000014.1:0-27258 GCA_902529525.1 Actinomycetota bacterium | reverse complement strand
GGTAGCGAGAGACAAGAAATGCTATTGGCAATACTGCTAGTACAGCTACAACCCCAGCAATGACACTGATCGTTAGAGTGTTCCAAGTCGACTCTAGAACCTGTCCTCTATCAATCGTTAGAGGAGAGCCACCTCTTGTTGTTCGAGAAATTCCATCTGCCGCCCAATCACCTAAGGCAAGCATTGGAGCTCCTATTGAAAGAACCAGTGTGACTAAGACACTAACGAGAGCAGGAATACTCCATTTTTTTAACGGGTAGATGACGGGTTTACCCGAAGATGTTTCTTCTGAGGTAAAAGTAAGTCGCGAAAAAAATCGTTCCGAAAGGACAATCACTGCAGCAAGGAGAAGCAGAAGAAGGCTTAGAGCTAAGGCTGTCGGTTGATTGATAAGTCGATTTGTATAAATGCTGCGCGTCAGTGTGTCATATCTCATTAATTGAACAGCACCGAAATCACTAATCGTATAGAGGAAAACGAGCAGACTTCCCGCAGCAAGTATTGATCCGATCTGTGGCAAAACGACTCGTACAAATGTCTGAAAAGATGATTGACCTAAAACCCTTGCATTCTCTTCTAAAGACTTTGGAAGTTGCCGTAAGCGCGCAGCGACCGGAAGATACACATATGGGTAGCAAAACAGTGTGAGGACCAACCAGGCGCCGAAAAACCCTCGCATTTCTATGACCGACTCAACCCCGAATCCATCTAACATGCGATTCATTAAACCACCTGGATTCATTGTCCTTATAAAGGCAGCAGCTCCGATGAAGGTAGGAAAGACAAGTGGTATCGGCAGCAAAACCCTCCAAAGGCGGTTGCCCCATAGATCCGTTCGACTTGTAAGCCAAGCTAGCGTCGTTCCGATAACAGCAGTAGTTAATGAGACAGTAAAGGCTAGGGAGAATGTTCTCCATAAAGGCGCCAGAACCCTTTGAGTTTTGATAAGTCCAATAGGATCTGATTCCTCTGTAAAATTACGCCATATGAGGTACAGTCCGGGAAAGCTGAATAGAAATGCTAGAACATAGACGATTACCCGAAGGGCAACCGGCGATGATCGTTTGATTTCAAATTGGTTCACCTATTAAGGATGCCACTTGCCTCGATGATTCGCGACGCTTCTTCAAAACCTCCACCGAGTTTATCAAAATCGACAGACCCTATTTCAAGGGCAGTAAGCGCAGGCAAGGTTTCGTTTGCCAGAACTCCTGCAGCTAGTGGGTATTCAAATGTTCGATCAGTGAAATATTGTTGCACAGAGCTAGACAATAGATATTGCAGAAGATCTTCGGATGCTTCAACATTTTCAGAGCTTTCAAGGATTGTTGCCGCTGTAATAACAAGCAGAGATCCTATATCCTCATTATTGAAATCATAATTTTCAGCCTTATGTGAGCTGCCTTCAGAAGCTTTGATTTGATAGTTATAGTAATGATTCACAAGCCCCATAGAGATTTCACCACGGCCAGCTGCTTCTACTATTGAACGATTGTTTGGATAGTACGTTGCGCCATTCTCAACCATGTCGTCAAGCCATTGCGTTGCTACATCTTTTCCATGAACATCCATAAACACTGTGAACCAGTCGATAAATGACCCGTTCGTACCCGGCAAAGCAACCTTATCTCTATATGCTTCGTCGGTAAGATCGAAGACAGATTCAGGGAGGTCTTCGGGACTATATTGGTCGGTGTTATACACCATGACGCGCTTTCGACCTGAAAAACCAACCCACTTTCCAGCAGCAGAGTGATTCTGATCTTCTACTAGTCCAAGCGTTTCTGAACCGATTGTCCCAAGCAAACCTTTGGATTCGAGATACCCTACAGGTCCAGGAGATCGAGAAAGGAAGACATCGGCAAGCGTTTTATCCCCTTCTTCATTTATTAGGAGGGCTAAATCAGTTGATGCACCCCACCTAACCTGAACACTTGTTCCTGTCTCGCATGCAAAAGCTTCAAGAACGGGATTAATTAGATTCTCTGTTCTGCCAGAGTAGATCGTTACCGAGCGCCCATTTGAGTCGGCACATTTCTCAGCTCCGGGTGGATATATTTCTGCAGCTCTTCCATCAATAGTGGTTGAGTTTCCTCCACCACAGGAAACGATAAGTAAAGCGGTTAATAGCGTTAAAAAAAATATTCGTAATCTCATAGCGTTGAACTATACACGCATTTTTCCAAAAATGTTAAGCTATCCTAACGTTTAATATGAAGTTCACTCGTCACAGCAAATATTTAAAGAATCCATTTATCGTCTTCCTTGTAGCGGTAATCAGTTTCGGTATCGCGATAGTTATTATCTTGAGGATTCTCGATGCCTCAGCATTTAAGGATGCAATACGTCAAGCTGGAAATGAACCCATGGGTGTCATCTTCGCACTCTGCGCATTCATGGTGGCATTTTTTCTCCGTGCAATTGCATGGAAAAAAGTTCTGCCCACCATTTCACTTAATCAAAGTCTTGCAGGCATCCACCTCTCACTAGGAGCAAACCATGTTCTCCCCTTCCGACTTGGAGAACCTTTCCGAGTGGTAAGCATTATCAGAAGAAGTTCAACCTCACTTGATGCTGCAACAGCATCAACATTAACCCTCCGGTCAGCAGATGTATTGTGCGTAATTGTTATCGGTATAGCTATTGCTCCAGCTGCATTTGCGGACCTGCTTGGATGGATCGGTTGGATATTGATAGGCATTGTTGGCATCATCTGCATGCTGTCTATTAATTGGCTCAAAAAAATAGTCAAAAATAACGATGCGGTAAAGCTACCAGGGCCAATAGCGATTAGCCTTTCGGCTGCAGCTTGGCTTCTAGAGTCAGTACTAGTTTGGCAATGTGCTCAATGGGCAGGCCTAAATGCCTCATGGAGTGACGCTCTGCTCGTCACAACTGTTGCTGTCGCAGCCCAAATCGCTGCTATTGCTCCAGGAGGGTTTGGAACGTATGAGGCCGCCGCCGTCGCAGCATATGTTGTCCTCGGATACGAAGCGGATGCTGCATTAATCGCTGCTCTTACCGCCCACGGTTTAAAAACTTCCTATTCTCTCGTTGCTGGGGTCATAGCTATCTTCACACCAAAACCAAACCTTCTTGGAAGAATACGTCTACAAAAGATTTCTGAAATGTCCCCTGGAAAACCTCAGGCAAAGAACCCCGTGCTTCTTTTCCTCCCAGCATTTAATGAAGAAGAAGCGGTCGCCGATTGCATTCGACGAGCTCCAAAGGAGGTCTGTGGCCTACCTGTCGAGTGCTTAGTTATTGACGATGGTTCTGCTGACAGAACAGCAGAAGTAGCTCGTAGTGCAGGAGCAGAAGTAATCTCGCTAGAACAGAATCAAGGACTTGGAGCCGCTGTTCGAGTGGGGTTATCTGAAGGAGTTAGCCGAGAATCAAGCGCAGTTATTTTCGCTGACGCAGATGGAGAGTACCCTCCTGAGGAACTAAAAAATCTTGTTGAACCAATTATCTCTGGGCACGCCGACTACGTTGTAGGGAGCAGATTTCTTGGTGATATCGAATTTATGCGACCTCATAGGCGTTTTGGAAATCTTGTGCTCACTCGAATATTATCGATAATCGCTAGAAGAAAAATAACTGATGGTCAAAGCGGATATCGAGCGTTTTCACCCAGAGCAGCCCGAGCTGCAGAGATCATCCATGATTTCAATTACGCCCAAGTAATTACTCTTGACTTGCTAGCAAAGGGCTACATCTACCTAGAGGTTCCGATTAGCTACCATTTCCGCACCACAGGCGAAAGTTTCATTAAGCTTTTCCCATATCTTAAAAAAGTTGTACCTGCTGTCTACCGAGAGCTAAACACCGTCCATTAATAGTTCTCGTAGAAGACACTAAAGATATTTCTCAAAAAACGTTGCACTTTTAAAAAGGCTGCCTATTATGTTTTGTTAAGTAAACCTAATATTGGAGGGATTTTGAAATCTAAAATCGCAATGCTATTTATTCCAATTCTGGCGATCGTTAGTCTCGTAGCTGCTGGCTGCGGGGACGACGATGGTGGAACTGTCAGAGATTTAAATAGTTCATCAAATTCAGCAAGCTCAGGCTCAGGCTCTAGCTCAGGCTCTAGCTCAGGCTCTAGCTCAGGCTCTAGCTCAGGCTCTAGCTCAGGCTCAGCTTCGGCATCCGCCTCAGCTTCAGCATCTAGTTCCGGCTCAGCTTCGGCATCAGTAGCTTCAGCATCAGCGTCCGCATCAGGGTCTGGTTCTGCATCTACAGCTGCTGGAGAACCAACAGCTGATGCAACACCAGAAGATGGTGGATATGCATACGCATCAAATGTTGACTCTCACCGACTAGTCGTTGAAGATGTTTGTGAAATCAACGAAATTGTAGGCGACTACAAGTGGGCTGAAATCGCTGAAATCTATGCAAACGGATCCAACTCAGTAAAGTCTGATGGATCAGTAAGAACAATTGGCGGCTTCGCAGCTGGTGAAGGAAAGAAACACGGTTCAGACACCTTTTATGGAACAGCGACACCACTCGATGACTTTGTCAGTGACGCATTAAATGGAACTGGCGCATGGGAAGGCGAATCCGACGCAGTTCGAAAGCAAGGAGTCCAAAAAGGCATCATGAACCAGATCATGATTGCGTGGGTTATCCATGAACTCAATGCTGCTACAGATAAAGCAGCGGATGGAAACTTCGACGTAGCCTCAGGCGCTGTGCATAACTGGGATGAGGCTTGGGCCTTCTACCACGGTTCAGCCCCAGACTGTGGACCATTCAAGACAGCTGAGAAACGAGCAGCTGACTTCGGTACCACCGGTGCTGATGGAGAGTCTGCATTAGCAAATGAAGGGCTTCTTCAAGCAATGATTGATGGTAGAGATGCTCTTCTTGCTGGTGATGCTTCAGGTGCAGCTGCCGCTTCACGAGAAGCACAAAGCCATGTCTTTACCACATACGCTCAAGCAACTATTAAATACGCCGCTAAGGTCTACTCAGATCTTGAAGCTGGCGATACTGAAGCTGCAAGAGTGCATCAGGCTGAAGGTTGGGCATTCTTCCGAGTTATAGAACCGATTCTCGGTAATAACGGAATTGACACATCAACAATTGATTCAATTCTTAACCTTGCAAATGAACCAGGATCTGGAAGCGTAGATGATATCACTGCTGTCCTAAATCCAGTCATTGCATACTTCGGAATTACTCCAGAAGAATTTGGCTCTTACGGCTGATTAACCCGAAAAGTATATTCCCTCATGGTCGGACCTCTTCGGGGGTCCGACCATACTTTTTGGGCCCTTTTCTAAAGGTCCTTAGAAAAGCTAACGGATGTCACTCCAGAGTGCTGTATGTCGACTTGATCCCCTATTCGATGATCCGGAGCTCCAGCACTTCGACAGACAAGTTCTTCCCCGCTATTTGACTGAAGGACGTAGAGGGAGTCATGTCCATAAAAGTCAACATCTATAACTGTTGCCATACTTCCGGCGGAAAGGGAAATTTCCTCAGGTCGAACGAGGATGTCAACTTCGCCATGAGCATCATGGCATAAATTAATAGAGCCAAATACAGTTTCAGCTATTTCCCCTGAAGCAACACCCGAAATAGTATTGGCCTTTCCTACAAACCCCGCTATCCATCTATTTTTAGGGTGCCTATAGATTTCTGAAGGGGTATCTTGTTGGACCACTTTCCCTTGATTCATAACAGCAACCTGATCTCCTAATGAAAATGCTTCATCTTGGTCATGTGTTACAAAAATACTTGTTACATCAAGTGAGCGAAGTAACGCAGCAACTTCTGAACGAACCTCTAAACGAAGCCCCGTATCGAGACTAGAAAACGGTTCATCTAACAAAAGCGCTTTCGGTTTTGGAGCTAAGGCACGAGCAAGCGCGACTCGCTGTTTTTGCCCTCCAGATAGCGTAGAAGGTGCTCTATCAGCCAAATCAGCGATACCTGCCATATCTAGTAGTTCAGTCACATCATTGGTCAGGTTTTTACGTTCTTCCCTTGGAAGTCCAAAAACAATATTCTCAATAACTGTTAAGTGAGGAAATAAGGCCCAATCCTGAAAAACCATACCAACGTCTCGTTGTTCGGGCGGAATTTCAACTTGGCTTCCAGAGACTTCCTGGCCACAAAGTAAAATCTTGCCATCAGATATGGGCTGTAAGCCTGCGATAGCTCTAAGGAGCGTTGTTTTGCCGCATCCACTAGGTCCTAGAATTACGAGACAGGACCCCTTTGGTGCTGAAACGCTCACATCATCAAGAATGCGGGCTTTCCCAATGTCAACAACTGCATTCATAACGCTCACACCATCGGATTCTTCATCCAAAACCCCTGTGGTTGATAAGACTCCATCATGTTTAGCGTCAAGCATGCTTTATATCTTAGCTCCGCTGAAATAATTCGGCTATAGCGGCGTGAGGTTTCGTCCCCTAAGCCACCTCTTAGAGAAGAGAGGTGAGGTCCATTACCATTAGACCAGTCAGGAGACCGATGACACTTACATTCAATACCGTCATGTGCCATTTGTATTTGTGATCTGAGGAATGAAATCTCTTGATGCTATAAAGGTTGGCAGCTATCCCAATAATGCTTGCAACGAGGCCAATTCCTGAGCCGACACCTGACGCTACACCTATTATTGGTGCGAAGATGGGAAAAATAACATAGGTAAAAGCACAGCGAATCCCAGAAATCACCATGGCGGTTGAAAACGTGTTTTGAGCCTTAGCTTGTTGACTTATCTGAGTCTTACCGGCAGTTTCCGAAACACTGTTTCCCACAGGGCTAATCCTAGCTGGCATTTTCTGAAACTCTAACCAAAATATAGAGACATTATTCGTCAGAGTTTAACTCTAACTAGCCAATTACGAGTCTCCAAAGCGCGGTTACCGCCGCAGCAATAATAACCACAAAAACAAACGGGACACGCTTCGATAGAGCAATGATCGCAGCAACAACTCCGGCGATACGTGCATCAACTACGATTTGATCATCGTTTGTGATAGTGCTGGTCATTACAAGAGCAGCTAGGAGCGGCGTTGGTATGAGCGTTGCAAATCTTTTAAGCCAAAGAGGTAAAGAGCGCTCATTCGACAATAAAAGCGGGCCAAAAGCCTTCAGTACGTAAGTCCCCCCAGCCAAAGAAACCATGACAATAACTGCGTTACTCATTGTGATCCCTATCCCTCCATGGACGAAGAAAGATAACAGCTGAAGCCGCTGCAATTACTGGAATTCCTGGTGGGACGAACGGAACCAGAATAAAAGCTAAGATAATTCCAATTACTGCAAGTTTTCGATGATCATTTGAAGAAAACTTTGGCCAGACTAGGCCAAGAAATGCTGCAGGTATCGTCGCATCTATTCCAAGGTCCTCTATGAGCGTTCCTGTTCCTGACAAAAGAGCAACTCCAACCCAGGTCATAAAGTTCCACAAAATAAAGACACTAAGACCTGCCCACAGATACCCATATCGGCGAAGAGCATGCGAATCTTGACTAGAACCTACGGCAGTAGCTTCATCAATCATCAATTGAGAAGTTAGTGCTCTCCATAAAAGCGACCCCTGCAAAGAAGGGGCCATAACAACCCCGAATGCCAATGAACGCAGGTTCAGAAGAAGCCCTGCTATTACAGCGGCAACAATTGTTCCACCTTCGGCTAGAACGGTTACTGCAGCGAACTGAGATGACCCACCAAAGACAAAGCTTGAAAAGCCAAGCGCTTCCCACGTACCCAAACCTGCTTCTGTACACAGTGCCCCAAAGGCAGCGCCGAAGGGTGCCACTGCAAGACCAACAGAAATAGCCTGCATGCGAATCTTTCGGCGTATAGCGATGAGTTCAGACATAGCTCAAAGGATAGGGGGAAGTGATGTCGTTCTTGACAGTAAGAAGTGGCAAAGCCCTGATGGAGATGCTGATTAACCAGCGATTAAACTTCCTATCGCCCAAATAGAAACTATCAAACCGATGAGTATCATCACTATCGACCTTCCGAGGGGAGGCCTTTCATAATCACTATCTTTAGGAGCTCCTCGGGTGTTAAAAACCGCCATCAAATTCCCAACAGCGAGCGCTCCACCAAAAGCTAACGCAAGAAGCACAAGAAGATTTTCACCTAAAAACATACTTCTAGTTTAGAATTCTTGAGCTGGTGGACCATCTGATCCTGGTTTCGCCATGTCGACAAATTTTGTGAAGTGAGGGAGGAACGCCAAGCGCACTCTGTCAGTAGGTCCAGACCGGTGTTTCGCTATCTGCACCTCCGCCATACCTGTATCAGGGCTCTCAGGGTCATACACCTCATCACGGTAGAGGAACATTACCACATCAGCATCCTGTTCTATTGCTCCAGATTCGCGAAGGTCTGACAACATAGGCCTTTTATCTGAACGGGATTCAAGGTTACGGCTGAGCTGGGAAAGAGCCATCACAGGGCATTCCAACTCTCGAGCCAAGATCTTTAACCCACGGCTAATTTCAGATATCTCAACCTGACGGTTCTCAGCTCGATCACGCCCACTCATCAACTGAAGGTAATCAACAACAACGAGTCCAAGATTCCCTATACGGCTCTTTAACCGTCGAGCTTTCGCCCTAATTTCCATGACTGTTGTATTTGGATTGTCATCTATCCATATCGGAGCCTCAGCTAAACGACCGACAGCATGACTGATTTTTGTCCAATCACTATCATTCATCTTGCCTGTTCGTACCTTGCTGGAATCTACTCGTGCTTCCGTACACAGCAGGCGTTGACTAATTTCAAGCTGGCTCATTTCTAGAGAGAAAAACAATACGGGTGAATTTGCGTTCATAGCGGCATGAGTAGCGATGTTCAAACCAAAGCTTGTCTTCCCCATAGCAGGGCGTGCTCCTACAACGATCAGGTTATTTGGTTGTAATCCAGCGAGAACGCGGTCAAGATCTGTAAATCCCGTTGGCGTTCCGGTAACTTCGCTTCCATGCTCAACTAGGTATTCGAGCCGGTTTAAGCCATCATCTAGTAAGGAGCGAAGCTCAACAAAGGTATCTTCTGCTCTTCCTTGGGCAAGATTGAACACGAGTGTCTCTGCTTCATCTAGCGCCTTCACAACGTCGTCGGGTTGTGAGTACCCAATTTCCGCTATTTCTGAGCCTGTACCAATAAGGCGACGTAGCTGAGCATGGGAATGCACAATCTTTGCATATTCAGTGGTGTTAGTTGCCGCTGGTGTACTTGCTTGCAACTCTATTAGCGTTGCATTGCCACCAATGCCGTCTAGTAGGTTCGCTCGAGCGAGCTCATCGGCCACAGTGACAATATCGGCAGGTTCTCCGGCACCAAAAAGTGACGTTATAGCGTTGAAAATGTGTTGGTGGGCTGGCTTGTAAAAATCATCAGCAGTGATGACCTCGATCGCATCAGCAACAGCGTCTTTGTTCATTAGCATTGCCCCGATCAATGACTCTTCTGCGGTGAGGTTATGTGGGGGTACGCGTTGGGATCGTCGTTGAGCCGGCGCGGCAGCAGAAGGGACCTCAGATGATAAAAATTGATCAGACATATTTATTACTAACTATAGAACACGGTGGGTATGACAATTTCTGTTTTAGCTACCGCGAGTTACTAAGAATGCCTGACTGCAGCGTGGAACACAAGAGGACAAATTGGGGATTAGTTGTGTTTATTTTCTTTTTTTATCCACAAGGGTTGTGGGTTTGTTCTTTATTCTTTATTAGGTGATTTTTTGTTGTATTCAACATGAGCAAATGTGCCTGTATCAAAGATATAGAACGTCGGAGTGTTTCTTTTCCGGTGTTAGTGATGTGATGTTCTGATCCACCAGGAATGTAAATCGCGTCACCTTTGACAACTCGTATTTTCTCTGTTGGGAGTCGTGAGTGCGGCGAATGATGGGCTAGTCAGGCAATGCTTTATTCGCTATCTGCCACCACTTCAATAGTGATTGAGAATTCAACATCTGGATGCGGTCGAGCCATTACTTCGTATGTCCCGATTTCCTTAATAGTCTCAGGTAAGTTGAGGTCTTTGCGATCAAGTGTCACATTTGCTTGGGTTTCTAGAGCAGTTGCAATATCAGAAGTAGTAACTGATCCGAAGAGTTTTCCACCTTCACCTGCGTTCATACTGATAGTGATTGATTTCTCAGTTAAGCGGGATGCCATTTCTTCAGCAATAGATCGTTCTTCAGCAGCTTTTAGTTCCCGTGAATTTCTCATCCGTTCGGCTTCTCGCTCGGCGCCAGCAGTAGCTTTAAATGCTAGGCCTTTTGGTATGAGCTTATTTTGAGCAAATCCGTCTGAAATGTCGACAATGTCTCCCTTGTAGCCAACTCCATCAACATCGGTTCGTAGTACAACTTTCACTCTGAAGCCTCCTCGTTCATAGCTTCGTTAGGTGTATCTTCTTCCGCTTCATTAGGAGTATCTGCTGCTTCAGGAGCAGATGTTTCCATTTCTGGTTGTTGTGGAACTTCAACATTTATTAGCTCTTCATTTTCTGAAGGCGTCTCATTTTGCTCCTGTGTTGGTTCAGGATCTTTTCTCGGTGGTCGATCATCTTTAGGCGGTCGGTTATCGTCCCTATTTCGGCGGTCTCCTCCGCGTCCTCCACGTTGAGTGGTAATTAGATTTTTGTAAGGAAGCAGGGCCATCTCACGGGCATTCTTAATTGCCATAGCAACATCTCGCTGTTGTTGTGCGCTGTTACCAGTAACACGACGAGCTCGTATCTTGGCCCGGTCGGATACAAAACGTCGGAGTAAGTTGACATCTTTCCAATCGATGTACTCAATCTTTTCCTGAGTAAGGATAGAGACCTTAGGTTTGCCGCGTCGGGCATCATGAGCAGGTTTCATACCTTTTCTTTTTTTGGTTGGAGGCATTCTTTACTTCTTTCTAGAAAGGTTCTTCATTTGGGTCATACGCTGGAGGTTCTTGCGGAGCAGCGGGCGCTGAGCCACTACTAAAATCTCCACCGCTGCGTTCATTTCTGGTTACTTGTGCTGTAGCCCATTTAAGGCTTGGACTAACTTCATCTGCCTGTATCTCGACCCTTGATCGAGTTTGTCCGCTATCTCGATCATCCTAAGATTGGTAATCGATACGTCCATAAACAACAACACGCATTCCTTTAGTCAAAGTTTCAGCACAATTCTCTGCGAGTTCGCGCCAGCACGTGACGTTAAAAAAGTGGGACTTATCTTCACCCCCATTAGGGCCAGACCGTTGATTCCAAGCGACACCCAAACTGCATACTGCAACGCCAGACTGAGTAAATCTCAGTTCTGGGTCCCGAGTAAGATTCCCTACGATTACGATGTTGTTGTCAAATGCCATGATCTTAATTCCTTGCTACGTGGTTCGCTTGCTACCAACCTAGTCAACTTTTTTCAATTAGTCCTCGCCGAATCGCTTCCTGTTCAGGAAGGCGAATAAGTTTGTGTCGAACAACTTCATCAACGAGACGTAATTGTCTTTCAAGCGGTTCCATGTCTATTTGTCCGGTTGTCATCTCAAGGACAACATAATGGCCTTCGGTTTTGTGGTTGATCTCGTAGGCGAATTTACGTTTTCCCCACTTATCGGTTTTTGCTATTTGCCCATTTTGGCCTTGAATCCAGGCGTCAATGTCTTGGACAATTTCATCAACCTTGGCGTCTTCTTCGTCGCCATCAACAATGATCATGATTTCGTAAGCTCGTGTAGTCACAACGAGTATGTACCTCCTCTGGACCCGCATGCGGGGCCCCCAATGGTACCTGGGGGCAGGTTAATTTGTTCTAGGTAAGCGTAGTGGGTTTACGTTTAAATACCGACCTACCAGCTTCCTAAAGGATTGTCCTTGAGTGAGTCTGGCTTGCTATAGAGTCCGAGCGTTTCAATCTCATCATCAGATAATTGATAGCTTTCATCCTGCGTTGGGAAGTTTTTGCAACGAACATCATCTGCGAATGACTTTAAAGCTTCGATTGTCGTTTCTTTGAGGTTTGCGTACGTGCGTACGAATTTGGGTTGCAAGTCGTGGTTAATACCTAGAAGATCATGGAAGACGAGGACTTGCCCATCACAATCAGGTCCTGCCCCAATACCAATAGTTGGGATATCTATTGATTCTGTGATGAGTTTGCCAACTACAGAAGGTACGCATTCGAGAACTATTCCGAAGCATCCTGCGTGGGCAAGTGCTTTCGCTTCGTTTGAAATGGTAATTGCAGCGTTCGTTGTTTTTCCTTGAATTTTATAGCCACCTAACGACAAGATGGACTGCGGTGTCAATCCAAGGTGTCCCATCACGGGGATTTCTGCTTTGCATATGGCTTCGATCATTGGAATACGGTCATAGCCGCCTTCCAGTTTTACAGCTTTTGCTCCAGCTCGGATTAGTTGAGCTGCATTCTTGACGGTTTCTTCCGGAGAAATGTGATAGCTAAGCCATGGAAGGTCGGCAACAACAAAGGCGTCGGGTTCTGCTCTGGCAACAGCGGCGGTGTGATGCGCCATGTCATCGATGGTAACTTTCAATGTGTCATCGTATCCGAGGACGACCATGCCGAGACTATCGCCAACGAGGATGATGTCTGCTCCGGCTTCTGTAACCATTTTGGCGCCAGGGGCGTCATAGGCGGTGAGCATGACAAGAGGAGTGTTTCCATCTCGGACTTTATGAGATGAGATTTTTGGTGCAGTCCAATTCATTCCCATTGTCTCTTCCCTCCAGCAAAGATTTGGCCCCGTATGTACTGCTCATAGTGTAGGGGCTTTATCCAAATATGGGCAGTGAAGTAGAAAAATGGCTCTGACCAACGTTTTCTAATCCCTAACAATATTAAAAAAGTTTATTTGGGGTGTAGGGAATGCGCTAGTTCGTCGTCTACCTAGCACAAATACCAAAGCCTAGGAGGCAAATATGAAAACACGAACAAAGATCACAGTTACCCTAGCGGTAGGAGTAGGCCTGCTCGCTGGCTCCATGGGAGTAGCATCGGCAAGCCCTCATTACACCGATTGGTGGACCGTAAAGGGCGTCAAAGCGCCGGTGACTTCCATCGAAGAAGTCAAAGTAACCTCCCTAAAGGATTCAGGCCGGCTGTCTGGATTCACCCACCATGCAAATATAGACAGACTTCATCAAGAAGTTGTGTCGTTTGAAAGCGGTCCAGTTCGACCCCTTGCTTAAATTTCAGTCTTAGGAAATAGCATCGACGTAAAGTTGGAGGCTTTCCCATGCGGAATCAATCGGCATTCCTCCACAGAGGGGGTGGTGAATGATTTGTTCAAGGGTTGCCGCCTCGGCTGGAGTGATAATTTGATATATTCCCTCCGCCCGGAGTTCTTCAGGTGTTGTTGCATGAGAATGAACAGCTGAAGAAATATCGGAGGTTTGCCAGCTGGAATACATTGAGGCTTCATTCAGAAAGTATTGTCCGAGTTCTGCCCAAGCCTTGTCAGGATCTTCAGCGACAAGTGTCATTTTTGTCTCGTCACCTGGCATAGCGCAAAACCCTTGAGTTCCATGTTTTTCGCATTGTTCGTAATAGTAGGCCTCAAGTTCGGGCATGTTCGCTGCAGGTGAAAGAGGTAAGCCAAAACGTGCAGCACGCCGGGCAGCGACTTTACTCGTTCCTCCGATCATAATGAACGGATGCGGTTTCGTTACAGGTGTTGGCTGAATCTGGTGTGTTCCCCCGTTGTATTCAAATGGTTCACCGGACCAAGCTTTAAGAAGAATCTCTATAGATTCATCCATGATCTTTCCCCTCCGATCCCAATCTTTCCCTAAGAGTTGGTATTCGCTTGGTCGGTATCCAAGGCCAAGGATGACAGTAAGTCGACCGCCACTCATGAGATCGATCACGGCAATGTCTTCGGCTACGCGAATTGGATCATGTAAGGGCAGGAGTAATGCCGATACTGATGCGGCGAGATTCGTCGTCCGAGAAAGTACCGCTCCAGCGTTTAAGAGAGGGGTGGGACTCCAGGCGTTCTCAGCACCGTGGTGTTCTTCAAATGTTGCCATGAAAAACCCGTTTGTATCGGCAAAGGCCGCCATTTCTAACATCGCCTTATAACGGGCAGAGATGGAAGCAGCATCTAGGGAAGGGTCAATGAGGTTGAATCGGACAAGTGACATTGGCATATATGGTCCTCCAAACTTCTCTTTATGCTCAAGGTAGCCCAAATGAGTCTCCCGAGACACATGGTAGAAACGATAGGAAGGCTAGAGGGTATATGAGCGGAGTAGATGGTTCCATGAACACTGAATGCATACTTCGACCATGTAGCAAGTAAAGGTCCCTTTTCTTTTTCGGATCCGATCTAGATCACCCGAAGAATTTACGCATCTCCCATGAGAAGGTAAACGGGGCCCGAAAACATACGACACTATTCGAATCGCCTCCTTGTCGCATACAGGACATATATCTGTGGTGTGTTCAGAATAGTGATGTGCAGCACGAAGAAGTTCGGGATGCGCGTCACAAATATCATGACGGGTGAGTTCGCCTCGTTCGTATTGTCGAAGAACTCGGTTACGTTCCAGAAGGAAACTGATATCGCCAGCTGAGTGAGCTTCTGCAAGCTTTGACGGAATAAACCCCATGGCGTAACACTAGTAGTCAAATGGAAAAGTGTTGGTGCCGATAGTGCAATTATCGTCTCGTTTAGTTCCGATTCTTTTCCTCTGGTTTACTTGATCTTGTATTCCACCAATCTTGAAGTATCTCCTGAGCGTCTTCGCTTGAAAAAGGACCATTATCAAAACGTAATTTTTGGAGGTGTTGAAGGGCTTCACCGATAATTCGTCCTTCTTCTACCTCCAGAAGTTGAATAATTTCATTACCACTAATCGGCAGTGTGAAATCATTTAGATCATCACCAAGTCGAATTCTTGTTTCTTCCATTCTCTCCCATATATCTTCAACGTTGTCACTAAGGGTTAGTGCAATGAGATAGCTCACCGCACGTTTATCCCCTACCTGGTGATACCAACGTCGATAGTCAGATTCGCTACTTGGGTCATCAAGGATGCCATTCGCTCCAGCTATAACTTGTTGAATAGTTGAAATTCGTTCCTTCGAATACCGTAAGTTCCGTAATCGTTTCACACATTCATCTGACTGGATCTCAGCTAAAAGTGCTGCTAATCGCGTGCTCGGATCTATGGGAAGGTTCAAAAGGTACTGAAATCGCTGCGGAGCAACTTCGGGTAGAAAAGCTTTAAGAAGCCCCGTTTCATGAAGGAGGTGAAGTCCCCTATCAGGATTTGGGGCTTGAAGGAGTTTGTCTAATTCACCGATGATTCGCTCAGCGGAAACAATATTAAACCGATCGATGAGAGCAGGAATGGCGCTAGCTAACTCTGGGGCAGGGGTGAGGTTGTAGGCTGCAGTGAACCGAGCTGCTCGGAGCATTCTTAAGGGGTCATCAGAAAATGATTCTTCTGGCGTTAAAGGAGTCCGCAGCAATCCTTCCAAAAGGTCACTTTCCCCATTAAATGGGTCGATCAAAGTGCCTTCAGGAAGCGAAATCGCCATAGCATTAATTGTGAAGTCTCGGCGAGATAAATCTTCCTCAATGTTGGTGGAATATGTAACTTCCGGTTTGCGAGAGTCGGGATCGTAACTTTCCGCCCGATGCGTCGTTATTTCATAGATTCGGTCGTTGTAATGAATGCCTATCGTGCCGAACTTTTCGCCCGGAAGCCAGAGGTTCGTTGCGATAGGGGCAACAATCTGTTTAATTTCTTCAGGTAGCGCATCAGTCGTGAGATCAAGGTCTACTTCTGAGGTGATTTCACTTTTAAGAAAGAGATCGCGGACAATTCCACCAACTAAATAAAGTGATTTATTCGCTATAAGGAATTGGTTTGTGAGTTCTTCAGTTTCTTGAATGAGCTTAGGTAAATTATCCATAGTTACGAGTTTCTAGCGTGAAATTTAGCGATGGATTCAACAGCTTCTTTTCCTGGGCCATTCTGAGTGGGTTTTTCAGGATGGAGAGGGTCTCCCGCAAGTGTTCGAAGCACTGCTGCCGTTGATAGTCGTAAGGCTTCAAGGTCATATCCTCCTTCAAGAAATACTAAGCGCCTGCCTGGAGGAACAGCTTTTATTATTTGGGAAGTGAGGTCAGCGTAGTCTCCGGAGGTCAAACCAAGGCTTGCAACTGGGTCATTTCGATGTGAATCGAATCCTGCAGAAATGATCAGCCATGAAGGGTCGAAAAGAGCTATCTTTGGTTGAATAATTTGCTCCCACGCTTTCCGATAGTGATCACCTGTAGTACGAGAAGGAAACGGAAAGTTCATTGTGGTTCCTAATCCTTGTCCAACTCCAGCCTCTTCTACTTTCCCTGTACCGGGATACAAGGGCCACTCATGAAAAGAAACAAAGAAAACATTTGGTTCCTCATAAAAAATCTCCTGCGTGCCGTTTCCATGGTGGGCGTCATAATCTACTATCAAAACCCTTTGACCGGCATCCACCAGATGTTTGGCAGCAATCGCAACATTATTGAGGAAACAAAACCCCATCGATTGGTTTGAGGTTGCGTGATGCCCTGGGGGACGTACTGCACAAAATGATGCATCATAGGAACCTTCAGTCAATTCACGGACTGCTTGTATGCCTGCCCCTGCAGATATTTGAGCTGCCTCCCAAGAATGTTCACTCATTTTGGTATCTGGATCTATCCGGCCCCCTCCTTGAGCATCAACTCGTTCAAGCTCTTCAATAAAACCGGCATCATGGACTTGCAAAATCTCTTTCCGTTCGATTCGTTCTGCTTCTACGTGAACAAGCGAGCTTCCTAGGTCACTCAAAACTGCGCCTTCATGAACAGCAGATAGACGCTCAGGTCGTTCAGGGTGCTGCTTCCCTGGACGATGACCAAAACATAGATCATTCGTTAAAAAAAGAATAGGCACATCAAAACAGTACTGCTCTAACGCTCCCCTAGCGACCAACCTCACATAATGCAGAAAATAGATAATTCTCATTGGATCAGAAAAATATTCTATAAACGATGAAATTATCGAACAGAATACATCTTCACTCTTTAAAATCCCTGTTCAGAGACGTTTCCATAGAAAAAAATTGTTAATTATGGGAAGTTCTGAACTTAGCCACTACCCTCATGCTTTGCCTAATGCTTTGAGATCCTAGGGGATATTATGACTGTTCGAATAGTAACCGATAGCGCTTGCGATATTTCATTAGACGAAGCTGCGCAGCTAAATATTAAGATTGTTCCTTTGTCTATTCGGTTCGGGGAAGAAGAATTCACCGATCTAGCAGATATTTCTGTAACTGAGTTTTATCAAAAGATGGAGGCCAGCGATCTTCTTCCTGCGACGGCCGCTCCATCGCCAGGTGCTTTTGAAAGTGCTTTCCGCAAATGCCATGAAGAAGGTGCGACAGGGGTAGTTTGTATAAATCTTTCAATAGCACTCTCAGCAACTGGACAAGCTGCTCAACTAGCTGCAGATGGTGTCAATGAACTTGTAGATGTGACCTGTGTTGATTCGATGTCAATTACTGGAGGATTAGGAACAATTATTCGAAAAGCAGCAGAAGCTGCTAATGCCGGAGCTTCAATGGAAGAAATAGTATCTCTGGTAGAGGATCTCCGTTCTAGAACTCGTATTATCGCCACACTCGATACGTTAGAAAATTTAAAAAAGGGTGGGCGTATCGGCGGTGCCGCAGCGATGTTGGGCACTATGGTTCAAATTAAACCTTGCCTTGATTTAAGTTCCGGTGAAGTAGTAGAGGCTGGAAGACAGAGAACACGAAAGAAAGCTTGCCAATGGTTACGCGACGAGCTCTCTCGTGCTGGTGAAGTCGAATCAGTCTCGATTATTCATGGGAATGCACCAGACGTTGAAGAGTTTCATGCTTCCTTGGCTGACATTGTCCCAATTGACGAGATTCAAGTTACTCAACTCGGTGCAGTAATAGGAACACACGGAGGTCCAAGAGTTCTTGGCCTGACCTTTCTCGTCAAATAATTTAAGATAGACCAAAGGACAATTTGCCTTTGGGAAATCTATGCCTGACAATCCACTCCACCCTGATACACCAATTTTAACTGGAAGAAAATTATCCGGTCGTTATGTATTAAAAACACCCATTTTTATAGGTAAGACAATTCAGGTATGGGAAGCTGATGACCTCGTTCTATCCAGAAAAGTTGCTATCAAACTGACACACCCATATCTGATCTATCAATCAGCTTTCATACGCGAGTTCAGAACAAGAGCACGAACAACTGCTCAATTAAATCATCCCTCTATTGTGACGATTTATGACACAACTGGCGATGAAGAAATGGAAGCAATCGTTATGGAGTTAATCGAGGGGATGACATTGCAGTCATATCTCGATGAGATAGGCACTATGTCTTCAGCGAAGGCACTTAACGTCCTCACACAAGTGGTAGATGCGCTACAACATGCTCACCAACAAGGAATCATTCATGGTGATCTAAACCCAGAGAATATTTTTCTATGTCCGGAACAGAAAGTGAAAGTTTCGGGATTTGGATTGTCTACTGCCGAAAACATACTTCGAGAAACAAGTACCGACTTTCGGGAGAATCAGAGCAATTATCTTTCTCCTGAGCAACTCATTGGTGAGAATCCGAATGAGCAAAGCGATATATATGCGCTTGGTCTTATCATCTTAGAATTGGTTACTGGAATCCCTCCCGAAAAGATAAATCAGAGTTCTCTAAATTCGTTGGAAGATACGCTCGAACAATCGCAAATAGAAATACCGAGCGTATTCCTTGAGGCTTTACGAAAAGCGATTTCTGCTGAGCAAAAAAGCAGATTTACAACTCCAGTAGCTTTTCGTTCGGCGATGAACCCCGAAACACCTCAAGACAATGGTAAAAATAAGAGCATGGACTTTAATCCAAAAACAAGGCAAAGGGACTTTAACCAAGCTGTTACAGCGTTATTAACAATAGGAATTGTCTTTACCTTTATTTTTGGAATTATTTATGCAGCTGGTCTAGATGATGACTTATTCGGAAATAGTTCTTCCGAAACGACTGACTCATCGGAAAATAATGAAGAGGTCGCTTCCGGCGGGGAAGAAAACTCCGGAAATGTTATAAGTGAAGAAACAAGCAACAACGAAGAAGGTGCAGCGGAAGAAGTTCCGAATCCAACAGCACGGGAGGTTGCACCCTCCCCTATCTTTGAAGAAACACCAATTGTCGCGGCAGAGGACTTCGACCCGCTAGGTGATGGAGTTGAGCATCCTGAATTGCTTGCAAATTTATTTGATAATGACTCATCAACTGCGTGGAAAACTGAAACATACGGGCACAGATCTCTCGGATTCCTCAAGCCAGGTGTTGGAGTAGTTGTTCAACTAGAAAAATCAATATCTCTTCGAAGCGTTGAAATTGAAACCGCCGCTATTGGGTGGTCTGGGGAAATTTATGTTTCTAATACTATTGGCGCTTCTCTTGAAGCATGGGGTAGTCCTGTAGCTCTTATTGAAGCAAGTTCAGGTACAGCTGATGTTGATTTAACCGGAAATAATGGACAAATGGTTCTTCTATGGATAACTGATCTAGGAGATGCTCCACCTTCTTTAAAGATCGAGATTACAGAAATCCGAATTAGCTGAGCGTTGCACCTTCCTCTCTTTGCTGAAAGCTGTACAGTTTTACTATCGAAAAGTCTGAAGAGTTACGATTAGTCCATCTAGCACAGTCGGGAGACCATGCTGCTCTTGAGTCTCTACTTCGTGAAAACTATGGAAAAATTTATTCAATTTGTCGAAAATTAGCTGGAAATGACGCTGATGCCGATGATGCGACTCAAGAAGCATTACTTTCCATCGTTCGAAAAATATCTTCTTTCAAAGGTGAATCTAGGTTTTCTACATGGGCATACAGGATTGCAACAAATGCTTGTCTAGATGAGATCCGAAAACGGAATCGCCGACCTCAATTGGAATTCTCAGAGAACAATGAATCAAGACTCGCAACCGGGAGAACTACCCAACCTATGGAAGATCAAATTTCTGACCGTTTACTGATCGAGAACGCACTAAACGCTCTTCCAGATGAATTTAAAATTCCATTAATTTTAAGAGACCAAACAGGCATGAACTATCAAGAAATAAGTTTCGTTCTTTCCCTTCCCGAGGGGACCGTAAAATCCCGAATAGCGAGAGCAAGAGAAAGATTAAAAGTTGAACTTTCTGGGAACCAGAGAGTAGACCAAAACGTCAAAGGTTTGGAGCATGAATAATAAATCGGATTCTTTTGAACATTCTGAAATAATAAGCGCTTACCTCGATGGTGAAGTGACCGAGGAAGAACGCGCATTCATTGAAGAAAATCCTGACTTACTAAAAGAGGTCGAAAAGCTAAAAGAAATACAGGAAGTCACTTCCTCTCCAATACCTATAGATCCTCTCCTTCAGGAGAAACATCTGGCCAAGGCTCTTTCCTCCTTACCAAAAGGTGGAAAGGTTATTCCATTTAGACAACAGAAAATGGTCCAACGTGGAACACTCTTAGCTGTAGCTGCTGCAGCTGTTGCATTCATTTTGGTTCCAGTTATAAATTCGCAAAACAATGAATCCAGTAGTGAAAGTGATTTAGCAACAGGTTTTATAGAAAATTCAACTTCTGCAACCAAATCATCACAAAGTGCCGAGACTCAAGAATCAGAAGATGCGCCTGTCGTTCCTGAGTCAGCCCAAGAAGACGGAACAGCTACCGAAGCCTCTCGAAATTCCCAGGCTTCTCAAAATAATGAGCCCGAATCTGAGTCAGCTACTGATTCAAGTGCCCCTACTGCTGCAGCTGAAGCTCCTGAGGACGAAGCAGTAGGAGAAATGGAAGAAGAAGCGATGGAAGTAGCTCAAGAAGAAAATGAAGTAGAAGCCCAACAACTAGCGTCCTCAGAGGAAACAGCAGGAGAACTGAGTTCTAGAGTTTTTGTTCAAGAAGCTGAAACTATCAATTCGCTCTTTGAGACCGCTAACAACATTTGGGAAACGAATAACGATATTTTTTCTAGCCCCTTAACACTAAATCAGATTGAAAGCTTCTTTAGTGAAAACACTGATTTTCTCTCATGCTGGACTGATGAATCTTTCTTTGACGCTAGTCTTCGCACTCCCTTATTCCTTCAACAGTTAATGATTAACGGGAGTCCTTCAGTAGTTCTAATTTCTGAAAATCTCCAATCAGCATTAAATCCTGTTCTTTCGGTTTACCAAGTAGATTCCTCATGCTTTCTTTTCTTTGAAGGCCCTATCTCTGGTGAAATACCTTCTGAGTAACGGGGTTGTTTGTATAAAGAGTCGCTGTTTGACTCGTCTCGCGCTAGCCTCCCGAGCATGACTGAAATACCGTCCTTCGGCAAGAAATCGCAAAATCAGGCCTCTGCTGGATTAGACGACGATTGGCCTAAGCAAGTTACAGAGCAGATTGTTTCAAAAGTTGACGATATTCGGGATAAAACTTCAGGGCCGGCAATTAAAATCAGTCGCTCGGTTGTCTATGGATTAACAGCTTGCTTCCTTCTTTTTTTAAGTATTCCTTTTTTTGTAATTGGTACTAATCGTGGACTTATTGAAATTTTCGATGCTTGGATTGTTTCAGATAGAAGCTCTGCCGTATGGATTGTGTATCTAATCACCGGTGTTCTATGGTTAGGCATTGGGTTGCTTTTTTGGCGTAAACGCCCCAAAAGGGCTGCTCAACCCAAAAAAAGGAAATAAGAATAATGGAGAGAGATGCCTGAACACCGACAAGTGATTATTATCGGATCTGGTCCAGCAGGATTGACAGCGGCGATTTATAGCGCAAGGGCAAACCTCTCTCCCCTAGTTATCGAGGGAGAACCCTCCTCTACCAGCGATCAACCAGGTGGACAATTGATGTTGACGACCGACGTAGAGAATTACCCTGGCTTTCCAGAAGGAATTATGGGTCCGGATTTAATGCAAAATTTTCGCTCTCAGGCAGAACGATTCGGCGCTACTTTTCTTACTGAAAAGGTGACACGAGTTGATTTTTCACATTCTCCTTTTCGAATGTGGATTGGTGATCCAAATGTTGAAGAAGCTTCTTATTCTGCTGATGCAGTTATCGTATCTACTGGGGCGCGCTCAGTCATGCTAGATCTTCCCAATGAATTTGAATTAGTCGGACATGGAGTATCAACTTGCGCTACTTGTGACGGATTCTTTTTCCGCGATCAAGAGATAGCCGTAGTAGGCGGTGGTGATTCGGCAATGGAAGAGGCTACCTTCCTGTCACGCTTTGCTAGCAAGGTAACAATTATTCATCGAAGAGAGGAACTTAGAGCTTCAAAAATTATGCAAGAACGAGCATTCTCTAATCCAAAAATTGATTTCTTATGGAATCACGAAGTGATCGGTTATGTCGGCGAGTCGAAACTTGAAGGAATCACAGTCCGTGATGTTAACTCCGGTAATGAAAAGAATATAGATCTTTCAGGTTTGTTTATAGCTATAGGACATAAGCCCAATACAGACATCTTTATCAATCAACTCGATTTGTTAGATAACGGCTATGTGGCAACTAAGCCCGGCTCTTCTTTAACAAATATTTCAGGAGTCTTCGCATGTGGTGATGTTCAAGATTTTACCTACCGCCAAGCAATCACTGCTGCGGGGTCTGGTTGTATGGCTGCGATAGATGCTGAACGATGGTTAGAAGAGCAAGGTGACTAAAAAACTTGTCTTCTAGTTTTCAACCGTTCAACCTTCAAACTATTTTGGAGGCTACCGTGGACGAAGCGAGAGAAATACCTTGGACAATTTAGGCTAGGAGAATTTGTATGTCTGGAACTATTACCACACTTTCAAGTGGAACTTTTGATGAAGTTATTGGAGAAAGCGAGAATCCAGTCCTTGTGGACTTTTGGGCTGAATGGTGTGGACCGTGCAAAATGATTGCTCCTATCCTTGAAGAAATAGCTGCTGAACAGGGAGAAAAGATTCATATTGCGAAGCTTAATGTTGATGAAGCAAATGAAATTGCAATTCGTTTTGAAGTTATGAGCATTCCAACCTTAATAGTTTTTGACAATGGGGTTCCAACAAAACGTATTGTGGGAGCCAAAGGGAAAGCAGCACTTCTCGAAGATCTTGACGAGTATCTTTAGAGTTCCTTAAGAACTCCATTTTCCTTCCTGTCATTCTTCGTGGTATACCAGAAAAATGAACAGTTTTCCTAGCGAACAATTACCGCTTGGGCTCGGCCATATTGGGAAAGTTATAGAAGATCTTCACCGTCTTCTAGAAGGAGCAAATTTTCCTACTCCTGCTGACAAATCTCTTTTCACACAAGAGACTGCTGATTCTCTTCGCTCTTTCCAAGAAAGCCGACACCTGGAGACTACTGGAGTTTGCGATATTAATACTTGGTACGCACTAGTTGAAGCAGGATATAGACTTGGCGACCGACTTCTTTATCTGCAAAGTCCAATGCTTCGTGGAGACGATGTTGCAGAACTCCAAAAAAGATTAGGAACTATTGGATTCGATTCAGGTCAAGTCGATGGCATCTTGGGAGAGAACACAGAGCGGGCTGTTCGTGATTTCCAAAGAAACGCTGGATTACCAGTTGATGCGATTTTCGGGCCAGATAGCCTTCATATGCTGAACCGTCTCGGGGATGTAGGTCCGGGACAACCTGTAGCAGCAGTTCGAGAACATGAATCTCTCTTAACAAGAAATCCAAATCTCGACAATAAGCAGGTAATTCTTGGAGAAGGAGGAGGATTAGGTTCTATCATTAATGAATTCTCAAGAGAATTAACTGCTAGAAATTTACGTGTGGAGGTAATATCTCACTATGACGAACGTCAGCATGCTCAATTAAGTAATTCTCTCGATGCTGATTTGTATTTTGGAATCACCAGTTCTTCTCAAGATTTAAGGTCTATCTCATACTTCTCAAATCAACGTTACACCTCTCCTGGAGGTGTTTCTCTTGCTAATACTCTTCATGAACGATTTCTTCCTATTCTTGGCGAAGCACTTGAGATAGTAGGAAGAGCAAATCAAGTTTTGCGAGAAACACGAATGCCAGCAATCGTTCTTACTGTTGGTCCGACTAGCGATCTGATTGCTTGTGGACCAGATTTAGCTGCGACGGCTGCTGATGCTATTGTTTCATGGCTGACCGAACCCTATGTAGACGAGAAAAACTCCAAATAATCTATGTGGATGAGTTTTTTTCCTCATTTAACTGTTAATAATTGCATAATCCCTGTTCAGAGCACATTTTTTGCTATCTAGTCACAGGGTTGTCCCCAAGTTGGGGATAAAAAACTCTGAACAACTCCAAACCTTAAACCATGACTTGATAGTTTAGGGTTTAAGTATGGAAAAACCCTTTAAGTATATAGGGTCTACTCTTCTTTAATAACTGAGAAAATTCTGCCTAAATCATCCATATCAGCAAATTCGACGGATATTCTACCCCGCTTCCCGGAGGTAGAAACCGTTACTGTCGTATCGAGATAGTCGGACAGTTGTTGTTCCACTTCTAAGACAGCAGCTGATTTTGTTTTCTTTGCCTGCTTACCCTTCTGAATCGACAAACCTTCTCGAACAATTTTTTCTACGTCGCGAACTGAAAGAGCTTCTTTTACTATCCGTTGAGCTAGTTGGTCTTGGTCTTGGCGGGACGTTAAAGCTAATAGCGCTCTTGCATGGCCAGCTGAAATATCACCAGATAGAAGATAATTCTGTACGGACGATGGGAGATGTAACAATCTTAGAGAGTTCGCTATCGAAGAACGGCTCTTTCCAACCCGTTGGCCTACTGCTTCTTGGCTTAAGCCGAAATCATCAATAAGTTGTTGAAAAGCTGCAGCCTCTTCTAACGGGCCTAAATCCTGTCGATGTAAGTTTTCAACCAGAGCATGCTCAAGCGAAGTCAAGTCCTCTACATCTCGAATAATTGCAGGGATATTCTTTAAACCCGCTCTTTTTGCTGCCCTCCAGCGTCTTTCACCAGCAATGAGTTCATAACTTTCAGAATCTCGAGTTCGCACAAGAATTGGCTGTAATACTCCTACTTCACGAATAGATGCAGTTAAGTTCGATAGCATTTCTTCATCAAAAATATCTCTAGGTTGATATGGGTTAACTTTTATCGCCCCTATAGGTAGTTCTCTGTACCCTGGGCCTCCAAGTCGTATCCCTTTTTCTTCAGTGCTGCCCTCTGAAGGGATAAGAGCTCCTAAGCCTTTCCCTAAACCTTTTTTTTCACGCGCCACCAGTAATCTCCTTTGCAAGTGATCGATAGGCTATGGCCCCTCGTGATGAAGAGTCATAATAAATTATCGGCTGTCCATAAGAAGGAGCTTCAGAAAGCCGAACTGATCTGGGAACCGTTTGTTGACAAACCCGTTCTCCGAAATGTGAACGTATTTCTTCCACCACTTGCCCAGCGAGCTTTGTTCGAGCATCAAACATAACCAAAGCAATCGTAGATATATGTAATTCTTTGTTCAGGTGGGTTTTAACACGTTCTACGTTGCTTAGAAGCTGTCCTAAGCCTTCTAAAGCAAGGTATTCACACTGAATAGGCACAAGTACTTCAGATGCTGCAGTAAGCGCATTAACGGTCAGTAACCCTATAGAAGGAGGGCAATCAATAAGTACAAAATCGAACTCTGAAATTACTGAAGAAATTGCACCATCTAATAACCGCTCTCGATTAAATGCTGAAACCAACTCTATTTCAGCCCCAGCTAAATCAAGATTAGACGGAGCAACTGAGAGGAATTCCCATTTGGATTTTATGATGCAGTCCCTCAAATTTACATCATTGAGAATGACATCATACATTGATTTTTCAACAGAACGAGGATCAATGCCAAGGGCTGAAGTAGCATTTGCTTGAGGATCAAAATCAACAACCAAAACACGATAGCCTAGTTCAGCAATACAGGCAGCTAGATTAACCGTGGTAGTTGTTTTGCCCACCCCTCCTTTTTGATTAGCTATCGCCAAAATTCTCGGTAATTCATTCGTTGAGGAAGGATGTGGTTCAAACGGGAAAAAGTCGTCTGATTTACCTGATTCCTGTTGGTTCACACTCACTCCTTGAACTTTAACCCTTACTACAGTGTTTACACTACAACGCCTTGTCAACCCCTAACATCTCAACAAGATGTTTCACGTGAAACATTATTATTGAAAACAGGGTTTCACGTGAAACGTTTTCACCATAAGGCTTTTTTATTGATAGCTCTAGGGCTTCGAGGATATATTTGATCAGGAAAATGAGTAAGTTCTAAAACCTGAAATGTGCCGTACTTTAGTTTTTTTACTTCTCTTGTTTCTAGTCCCAATAGGGAAAGCTCTGCTGTAGACCAACGTTTCTCTGCTTTTGGAGGTTCACTTACAACCATATGTCCGCCTTTTTTCAAAAACCGGCAACCACATTCAGCTGTTTTTGGTGGGGGTGCAAACGATCGAGCTGTAACAAAGTCTGCTTTCCCTTCGAATTCACTATCCCTTGCAGCTACTTCAGCTTCCCCGAGAAATATTTCTATATTTTCTCCAAATTCTGTATTTTCAACCGCCCAGGAAAGGAAGCTAGCTCTCTTTGCCTTTCGTTCAACCAATAGAAAGTTCCAATGTGGGTATTTCTCTGCTATTACAAGAGCAGGAATGCCTCCGCCTGACCCAATATCGACCAACCTGATAGGTGAATTAACGTTTAAAGAAAGTCCAGTTAATACCTCTAAAAACCCTTCCCCGTTCTTTATATGGTTTTCAATAGGGAGAGGCCCTAAAAACTTATACTTTTGTGCTTCTTCTAGTGTTTCAAATAGTGTTTTCACTCTGAAGCGGCAGGATGAATGATGACATACCTTCGAGGTTCATCTCCTTCGCTGCTACTAGTCACAGAATCATTGTCAGCAACTGCATCATGGATGATTTTTCTATCAGCTGAACCCATAGGCTCTAGCACTAACGACTCTCCAGACTCATTGACAGTTTCAATCTGACGATGGGTAAATTCAATCAATGAAGCCTTTCTCCGTTCGCGGTAACCCCCGACATCTATTGAAAGTCTATTTGTTCGCCTTCCAGCTGCATGTCGTTGAACAGTGGTTCGAGCAAGGTCCTGGATCGCAAGAAGGGTTCCTGCTCTTGGCCCAATCAAAAGTCCAACATCATCACCATTAATTGATCCAATTATTCTTTCTTCCTCTAAATGAGTACTAGAAGAG
>CABZWT010000013.1:0-29399 GCA_902529525.1 Actinomycetota bacterium | reverse complement strand
AGGCCTGATCTAAATTCGAGATAAGGATCTAATTTTCTATCTCGTCATGGATATCTACCAAAAGTCC
The DNA here is from genome assembly GCA_902529525.1 of Actinomycetota bacterium. GTDB lineage: Bacteria > Actinomycetota > Acidimicrobiia > Acidimicrobiales > UBA8592 > UBA8592. The sequence goes on along the minus strand of CABZWT010000013.1, from coordinate 29,332 downwards.
TACGTCTCCATCAACAACTAAAAGACCTCTCAGAAAAGCTTCCTCAGTGCTAAGTGACCCTTCTTGAATTAGTGCCGCCGTATCCTGATCTATAGAAAAAGTTACATCTGCCTGTTCCGACTTCCCCTCTTGTACAGCAGCTTCATTACCGCCAAGAAAAAGATGGTAGAAAAAAGAATCATGGGAATCATCGACAATCTCGTATTGGATAACTATGGAACCAGTAGGAATTTGTGGAATCAAAGCAACTAGTTTTTCATTCAACTTAGCTACCCATTCTGCTTTCGAGAATTCCATAGTTGAAGCGTACACCTAACCCTTAGCAAGAAGAAGGGCCTCAGGAACCAATTCGATTCTTAATGGGGAAACGCCAATCAACTCACCATCTCCCCATATATCCAACCCCTCAGAACTGATATCAATCACCTTTCCATCAAGCGTATGTACTTTCGGGTGAAGTAAATGTGAACCATCAAATACTCGACGAAAGAACCGGAGCAGCTCTATTCTCCCAATTTTGGCTACCAACGTAAGGTTCGCATTTCCGTCTGCAGGATCAGCATCAGGTGCGATTTTCATGCCTCCCCCGAAATCGCTTGTATTTGCGACTGTTCCTAAAACCAGATCGAAAGTAAACCTTCTGTCATCCACCCGAAGCTCTAACTCTCTGCTTTGTAATTTTGGAAGGCAAAATAACGTTGCAAACGTGTAACGGCTTGGACCTTTTGGCCGCCGCATTCTATTCGCGCGCGTGTTTACATCAGCAGAAAATCCGAATGTCAAAACCGAGGCAACCCACCGGCTATTAACCTTTAGCAAATCGAGTTTTGAAGGCTCAGAAAACGCAACTTTGGAAGCGTCCTTAATTTTCATAGGAAGCCCTAAAGCCCGAGCAAAGTCATTGCCAGAACCTGAAGGAATGACTCCAAGGGTTGTTGATGATCCGGCGACAGCTTGGATCGCAAGATGAACAATACCATCACCACCAGCAACGATTAACCTTTCGGCACCCTGATCAACAGTCTGCTGTAAGAGAGACTTAGTCTCTTCGATTGACGAGGCAGAAAGAATATCAATCTCCGTGATGTGCTCTCTAACGCTATCAATAATAGAAGACGTAAGTCGATCTCCTCTCCCTCGGCCCGCAGCTGGATTTACTAATAGATATATGCTCATCACATTCCGATTTCTGTAGATTTAGCTGCGACACGATTCTGGCTCTTTTTTTCATAACGTAAAATACCTAAAACCAACGTAAATCCAATGATGGAAAGAACCATTGGCCAAAAAAAGTCAATAAAGTTTTCTGGCCAGCCAAGTGCAGTTCCCTTAATGACTTCATCTTCCACTTCACTAATTACACCAACTCCATTCGGCCATGGCCAAAGAACCCTAAGACTGCCTACCATCAGTCCAACAAGGCACACCAGCAGAGAATCCCTATACCGGCTAAGAACCCATCCCAGAGCTTTCACCGAAAGAGCTAAAGAAATCATGGCACCCAATCCAAAAACCAATAACTCATTTAGGCTTCTATCATTAATTGCTTCGATCACTGGGGCGTACATGCCGATTGTCAATAACAAAAATGAGCCGGATATACCGGGAAGGACCATCGCACAAATAGCGATCAAGCCCCCTATAAAGAAGTTAAACAGCGACGGGTTCTGTGTTTGGCCTGAACTCAAACCCAAAATTAAAAACGTTGCAACTGCAACTAGAACCATATAGACGAATCTCCGAGAGCTCCACGCAGCTACCATTCTGACTCCGGTAAGTATTGAAATTGCGACCAGTCCAAAAAAAAGTCCGGCCATAGGTCTGGGGTAGTTGTATAGAAGTTTCTCTATAAAATGCGCCAGCACCCCAAAAGCAAGAAAGACACCTAGAAGAAGTGGAATCAGGAAAGTCCATTCAACTGTTCGGAGTCTCGTCCAAAACTGACGGAACTCTCTCTTAAGCACATCAGTAGCGCAGCTCGTTAGGGTTCCTATATTTTTAATTAAACGATCGTAGATTCCCAACAATAAAGCAATAGTCCCTCCAGAAACCCCTGGAACGGCATCTGCCAAACCCATAAAGGCACCTCGAAGAAAATGAGCTACTTTACCATCTGCAAAATGTGGTTCTTTCGATTTTGTCATGCCACTGTATGATAGATCTTAATTCCGCCATCACTAATGACGTAAAGAAATTGGATGTAGATGATTTCGACCCCTGAAGAACAACAAATAGGAGACGAGTATCTACTTAATCTCTTCCTAACACCTGAAGGAATAGCTAATCCCGCGCCATGGTATAAAAAACTACGGGAAGATATGCCAATCTTTGAGAGTTCTAATGGAGCGCTTTTTTTATCTCGTTTCGATGACTGTCAGAGTGTCTTCAGGGACAATCGATTTGGGAAGGGAGATCAATCAGGGCCAGGCGGTTCAATGCTTCCCCGAGAAGAATCTCCTGAGATTATCGCATTTCGACAAGAAGTAAATGACGCACGAACAAGAACCGCACCATCACTTCTTTTCTTGGATCCACCAGACCATACCCGCTTGCGAGGTTTGGTGAATCGTGCATTTACTCCGCGTCGTATAGATAGCATGCGGATGAGCATCCGTGACCTAACCGAGGAGTGCCTAGATGAACTTTCACGAGATGGTGGAGGCGATGCGATGGAAATTCTAGGGTTTCTCCCAGTGAACGTTATTGGTGAACTCGTTGGAGTCCCACGGACAGACTGGAATTACTTTCGACCCCTAGTCAACGATGGGGTAGCAAACCTCGAAGCCGGACCCACACTTGAAGAATTGAAAGCATCTCACGCAGCATTTACTGAAATGGGAGAATATTTTCGAGAACTTGTATACGAAAGAAAAAAGAATCCTCAGAATGACTTAATCTCTGCCCTTATTGAAGTAGAGGAAAGCGGTGATCGCATATCCGAAGATGAAGTGGTCAGTACGGTGATTCTCTTATTTGCAGCAGGGATGGAAACCACACAAAATCTTATCGGTAACGGCTTAGCGGCCCTCTTCGACCATCCTGAACAATACAATCTCCTTTGGGAAAACCCTGACTTGGTTCCAAGTGCTGTCGAAGAAATGCTGCGGTGGGATAGTCCCGTACAGCTCGATGGACGAACAGCCCTACAAGCAACAGAAATTAATGGAATAAAGATCGAAGAAGGGATATCTGTCGTTACTTTAATTGGGGCCGCAAATAGAGACCCCGAAAAATTCGAGCATCCAGATAATTTTCTTGTTCGTCGCGATGAAGGGCCACCACTTAGCTTTGCCTCTGGAATCCATTATTGTCTCGGGGCAAACCTAGCCAGAGCAGAAGGTCAGGAAATGTTTTCAGGTCTCATTCGAAGATTCTCCTCTATTCAACAAGCAGGTGAATTAGAGCAACGAGGAAGAATGACCTTACGGGGATTTAAAACCGTTCCTGTCTCCGTAACTGAGCGCTAATACTCGACAGATGACAAACGACGAAACCTCCGAATCCAGGTGGGATAGTCGATACAGAGAAAATCCTATACTTAAGGACCCCTCATTTTTCCTTTGTGAACATTATAAACATTTCCCTCCTGCTGGAACTGTTGTAGATGTAGCCGGAGGTAACGGCCAGAATGCGATATGGCTTGCGAATCATGATTTCTCAACGACCCTTCTAGACGTCAGCTCCGTCGCCCTAAACCAAGCACAAGAACACGCGAAAGAGAAAAAGGTAGCCATAGAATGCCTGCAACATGACCTAGAGAAACAATCCATGCCAAAGGGGAGGAAATGGGATGGAGTATTTCTTCAGTTGTTCCTTGACCGGGAATTAATCCGTACCATCCCTGAATCATTAAAAACTGGCGGAGTATTCCTATTTGCACACCCCACACAAACAAATCTAGAAAAATACGAACACCCCAGTGAGAGATTTCTTCTCGAAGATGGAGAAATACACACACTTGTGGACCAGTTCCAATCGATGCGCATTATCCACATTGATGAAGCGTGGAGATCATCCGGCCGGCATGAAGCATGGCTAATTGCACAAAAGATCTAAACACGATCTTTGTCGTCTTCCTTTAAACATTTGTGTCAAAGATTTTCCCCTTATAGAGATACTGGGCAATAATCTTTTCAGGACCTGAAGGAGAAAAGTATGGAATCTCAGATGATTGAATTTCCAGTCAATGGAACAACAGCCGGAGGATATTTAGCACCAGCACAATCTGGGTCCGGACCTGGAGTTCTAGTCTTACAGGAATGGTGGGGGCTAGTCCCACAAATCAAAGGTGTCTGCGACCGGTTATCTGAACAAGGATTCACAGCCCTTGCCCCCGACCTTTATCATGGAGAATTTGCTCAACATACTGAAATGGACAAGGCAGGTGAGCTGATGAGTTCACTTCCACCTGACCGTGCCGCAAGAGATATGGGAGCTGCGATAGATCACCTGCTTACTCTTGATGCCTGTTCATCGTCACAAGTAGGCGTTGTCGGATTTTGCATGGGGGGAATGCTTACTTTGATGGTGTCTGCAATTGAATCAGACCGTGTCTCTGTTGCCGCTCCATACTACGGCGCCCCTTTGGGCGATAGCGCTCCTGATTGGAATGGGCTAACAGCAAAAGTCGAAGGCCACTTTGCGGCCCACGATGACTTCTTTCCTCCCGAAGCGATTAAGGAACTCGAAAGCCAACTACAGGGGATGGGTAAGGATGTTACTTTCCATGTATATGAAGGAACAGGTCATGCATTCGCTAATGAGGAAGATGTACTTGGAACTTTTGATACCGCTGCCGCCTCACAAGCGTGGGAAAGAACAATTAACCTACTAAACCAGATCTGAGACCAGATTAAGGGGTCTGACCGAGAAGTTTTCTATTTTTCCGTTTTGACTTTACGTAGTCTCGATTTGTGTAGGCGATAAAGTCTAGGGGTATTTCTTTCGGGCATGCTTCATGGCATTCGCCGTGGTTGGTGCACGAACCAAAGTACTCTTCCATAGTTTCGACCATGTCCTCTGTTCTCGACCAACGTTCAGCTTGGCCTTGAGGAAGCAAGTTAAGGTGTTGAACCTTGGCAGAAGTGAAGAGTTGTGCTGCCGAGTTAGGGCATGCAGCAACACAAGCACCACATCCGATGCAAGCTGCCGCATCAAAAGCGGTATCTGCCGCATCCTTTGGAACCGGAATTAAGTTTGCATCCGGTGCAGATCCTGTTGGCACAGTGATGTAACCGCCTGCTTCGATGATTCGATCCAACGGTGACCTATCAACTACCAGGTCTTTAATCACGGGGAAAGAAGCAGCTTGCCAAGGTTCGACGACAATGGTGTCTCCATCTTCGAATTTTCTCATGTGTAATTGGCAGGTTGCTGTAGCCTTTTCAGGCCCATGCGCTCTTCCATTTATCATGCATCCACATGTTCCACAGATACCTTCTCGGCAGTCACTAGCTATTTCAATAGGTTCTTCGCCACTGTGAATGAGATTCTCATTTAGAACATCGAACATTTCTAGGAAAGACATGTCAGGGCTAATTTCTTCAACCGTGTAGGTTTCAAATCGTCCAGATTCTGTTGGGCTATTTTGGCGCCAAACTTTTAAAGTGAGAGTCAGTGTATTTTCCATGAAGATCTCCTACTTATAAGACCGCTGTGTCAGTGGAACGTTTTCAAATTCCAATTGTTCTTTATGAAGGATCGCAGAGTCGGAAGCGCCTCCCCATTCCCAAGCCGCTACGTGAGCGAAATTTTCGTCATCTCTGAGAGCTTCTCCTTCAGGAGTTTGGCTTTCGGTTCTGAAATGCCCGCCGCATGATTCTTCGCGTTCAAGTGAATCACGGGCTTTTAGTTCAGCCAGCTCGAAGAAATCAGCAACACGCCCGACTTTCTCAAGAGAGGAGTTAAGATTATCTCCCGATCCCAAGACGCGAACATCCTTTTGGAATTCTTCACGTAACGCTGGAATTTCAGAAAGAGCTTTTTCCAAACCATTCTTGTCCCGCTCCATGCCTATGTAATTCCAGACAAGCTTGCCGAGCTCACGATGGAACCAATCGACGCTACGCGTCCCATTGATTGACAGCCACTTTTGAGTCCGGTCTGCTACTTCACTAACGACCTCCCCACATGCTGCGTCATTTTCAGCAAGCGGAGCCTCTCCCAATAGCGGGGCGAGATAATTGCCGATCGTATATGGAAGAACAAAGTATCCATCGGCGAGTCCTTGCATTAGAGCAGATGCACCCAAGCGGTTTGCTCCATGATCAGAAAAGTTCGCTTCGCCGGCAACGAACAGTCCAGGAACGTTGCTCATAAGTTCGTAGTTCACCCAAAGCCCGCCCATGGTGTAATGCGTTGCAGGGTAGATACGCATAGGAGTCTTGTAGGGGTCCTCTCCGGTTATACGTTCATACATCTGGAAAAGATTTCCGTATCTTGCGCGAATAGAGTCTTCTCCATCACGGGCGATTGCATCGGCAAAATCTAGATATACCCCATTTTTCATATCTCCTACGCCTAACCCTTGGTCAACGACAGTCTTCGCATTTCTTGACGCCACATCACGAGGAACGAGGTTCCCAAACGACGGGTATTTTTCCTCAAGGTAGTAATAACGATCAGCATTAGGAATATCGGAGGCGCCGCGGGCTTCATCGTGCTCACGAGGAACCCAAATACGGCCATCATTACGAAGCGATTCAGACATAAGCGTTAGTTTTGACTGGAACTCGTCGCTAGCTGGAATGCATGTGGGGTGGATTTGGGTATAGCACGGATTAGCAAATAGGGCCCCTCTCCTATGCGCCCTCCATCCTGCTGTTACATTGCACGCCATAGCATTTGTCGATAGGTAGTAGACGTTTCCATATCCGCCAGTTGCGAGTACCACTGCATGGGCGGTGTGGCTTCGGATATCTCCGGTAATAAGGTCTCTGACTACGATTCCTCGAGCAGCACCGTCATGAACAATCAGGTCAAGCATTTCTTTTCTGGTATGAAGCTCAACCGACCCAGCGCTGACTTGCCGCATTAGCGCAGAGTACGCGCCCAATAAGAGCTGTTGGCCTGTTTGCCCACGCGCATAGAAGGTCCTGCTAACTTGAGCGCCACCAAAAGACCGATTATCGAGTAGGCCACCGTATTCTCTAGCGAATGGGACGCCTTGCCCCACACATTGATCAATAATATTTAGAGAAACTTCAGCTAAGCGGTGAACATTGGCTTCTCTACTTCGGTAATCACCGCCCTTGACGGTGTCATAGAATAGGCGATAGACAGAATCGCCATCATTTTGATAGTTCTTCGCGCCATTAATTCCGCCTTGGGCAGCAATTGAATGCGCTCGTCTTGGGCTGTCATGGTAGGTAAACGCTTTAACGTTGTATCCGAGTTCTCCAAGTGTCGCTGCAGCCGATGCTCCTGCGAGTCCCGTCCCAACAACGATAATTTCAAATTTTCGTTTATTTGCAGGATTCACTAGCTTCATGTTGAACTTGTGACTTTCCCACTTTTCGTCAACGGGCCCGTCAGGAATTAGGGATTGTAGTTCACCGATCATTCGTGTCCTTCCTCTGCCTCAACTGCTGTTAAACCGCAGGGCGCCTCACAATTATCTTGATCAATGAGGCCTGCTTGAACTGCAATTGGGAAACTAAGATTTCCGACCAAGATAAGGCCTGCGAGCCCACTGGCGAAGACTTTACGAGCTTGATTATATTTTGGACTATTGATACCTAAACTCTGGAACAAACTCCATGTTCCATGGAAGATATGTATCGCAAGAGCAATATTGGCAACAATGTAAATTATTGCAACTCCAATATTTCCCATAGAGATCACAACATTGTTATACGGGTCTCCAAGGACCCAATCGTCGCTCAACCACCCCCAGGTTAGATCAGCTAAATGAAAGATTAGGTAGAGGAGGATAATTGGGCCTGTCCAGCGCATTGTCCTACTCGCATAGTTTGCGGCAATAAAATCCTGAGAAGCCGCATACTTTTTATTCCCATCCACATAGTTCGCTCTTGTGTTTGCCTTGCGACCTATCTCCTTTAAAGAGTAAGCAGAATGGATATGCACTACGAAAGCCGCAATGAGTAGAAGTCTCACTCCCCAAAGGAGCCATGTTCTTGGCACAATATCTGTTCCGAGATTCCTAAGCGTCTCTGCATACTCATGTATCTCCAAAGGACCCTCGTATAAGTGGAGATTTCCAATCATGTGGGTAACAACAAACCCAAGAAGAACAATCCCACTGACAGCCATAACCCATTTCCTGCCAACGGCGCTTTGATACAGGTTAAGAGGAAACGGAAGCTGTTTCGGTTTTTTCCGAATTGGCTGCGGAGTAGACCGCGTTTTTGTCTGTGCCATTTACTTTTCTGCCTCCAGGCAAATCAATAGAAAGACAAGCAAACTTGTCTTCCTACTAGATTAGTGTTTCCCACTCTTTAAACACTAACCGTCTACCCAATAACAGATCTGTATTTCTCAAACTTCCTTTCAGCCATTTCTTATTTTTCAAAGTATTCTTTGGGTATGGACGGCAAAGAGATAGAAATTATGAGCCAATGGTTTGACCTGTGTTACACCACGAAAATTGACCTTGAATCCGCAACCACAATGGGCAAAGAGATCGCCGACGCCTACTCCAGCCCCCAAAGGAGTTACCACACACTAGAACATATTAGCCATTGTTTTTCTGTCCTCGACAGGGTGCCCGTAGCAATTGAAAAGGAGACTGAGCTTCGTTTCGCCATATGGTTCCATGACTTTATTTATGACCCAAAATCAGAGTCAAATGAGAATGAAAGCGCGACAATAGCGTATCAATGGCTCAAGAATCTAAAAGTCTGTAATTCCAAGCATGTCCGGAACCTTATTCTCTCAACGGCAAATTATCTTAAGCCAGTCAAAGGTCAGCTTTCATACCAAGTCCTTCACGACATTGATCTAGCAATACTTGCCAGCGAGCAAGATTTCTATTTGGAATATCAGAGAGGCATACGAGAGGAATACGAACATTTACCAGACGAACAGTTTTTTCTCGGTCGCGGGCAATTCCTAAATAGTTTGTTGAAACTAACTCCCATCTTTGCCATACAAGCCTTTGAGCATCAATGGGAGGAAAAAGCTCGACAAAATATTTCAAACGAACTGAAAAAAATCGAAAAAGTCGTAAACCTTGTCCCTCCGATAGAGAAATAAGCGAATACTTCCGCTATGTTTCGAGCATGAGGAAATCACATACCCTAGGTAAATTAAAAAAATCAGGATGGCTTTCGCGAACAGTAAAACAAGAAATCCGTGAAAACGCTATCCGGCTTATCCGAGAGGGCGAGGATATCTTCCCAACCGTGCTCGGGTATCAAGACACAGTTATCCCTCAGGTAGAAAATGCTGTCCTTGCCGGACATGACGTAATCTTTCTCGGCGAACGCGGCCAAGCTAAAACCAGAATGATCAGAGGTCTGGTAGAGCTCCTCGATGAATGGATGCCGATTATCGCCGGATCAGAAATTAACGATGACCCATTCAACCCAATTTCAAAACATGCGCGAGACCTCATAAGCGAGAAAGGTGACGGAACGCCAATTGAATGGATTCATCGAAACCAGAGATTCGGTGAAAAACTTGCCACACCAGATACATCAATTGCCGACCTCATTGGCGAAGTTGACCCGATCAAGGTAGCGGAAGGCCGATACCTCTCAGATGAATTGACACTGCACTACGGGCTTGTTCCACGAACCAATCGGGGGATTTTTGCTATTAATGAACTTCCTGATCTATCAGAAAGAATCCAAGTAGGGCTGCTAAACATTCTTGAAGAAAGAGATGTCCAGATCCGAGGATATAAAGTTCGCCTACCACTCGACGTAATCCTCGTAGCTTCAGCTAACCCCGAAGACTATACAAACCGTGGGAGGATCATCACTCCATTAAAGGACCGGTTCGGAAGTCAGATACGGACTCATTACCCATTTGATATTGAATTGGAACGACAAATCGCCGTTCAAGAAGCAAATACGTTCCCCCACGAATCCGTTAATGTAGATATTCCCGAGTTTATGGAGAAGATAATCGCAACTCTCTCACATGTAGCTCGCGAGAATCCCAACATTAACCAGCGATCTGGTGTTTCAGTCCGACTAACTGTTTCTAACTACGAAACGTTAATCGCTGGATCCCTACGCAGGGCACTTCTCAATGAAGAAACATACGCCGTTCCACGTGTAAGTGACTTAAGTTCGTTAGTAGCTTCAACTTCAGGAAAAATTGAAATTGAAACACTTGAGGACGGAAGAGAAACTGAGATCATCCGACACCTCATCAAACAATCTGTCCTCGAAGTATTCCGGGAAGCTGTCGACCATACGTTGTGCTCTCCTTTACTTAACGAGTTTGAAAACGGGGCAGTGGTAAGCGCCGGTGATGACATTTCCTCTACCTCATATATCGATTACCTCAACAAGATGGAACCCTTTAAACCCATTCTCGAGAATATTGGTCTAAGCGCCGCTGACCTCGAAAATCCCGCACATGTCGCAAGCGGAATCGAATTCATTCTCGAAGGACTTCATCTAAGCAAGATGCTCAACAAAGATGCTGTCGGTGATGCCGGCATCTACAGGGCCAGCACCTAGTTGCCTCTAATTTTCAATGTCGAATGTACTAGCTGTTGATATTGGAGGGACAAAGATTGCGGCTGGCATCGTAGATTCGCATGGTAGACCATCACACAAAAACCAGATTCAAACTGTGCTGCCAGATGCCGAGCAGCTCTACCCACGTCTCCTCAGTCTTGTTAAAGAAACCTTAGATACAACCTCTGACCCGATTGAAGCAATAGGAGTAGGCTGCGGGGGTCCAGCAAAAAACTCATACCAACTTGTTTCTCCTCTCAACATTCCTGAATGGAGAGACTTCCCGCTCCGAAAAAAACTAGAAGATGACATTCAAATACCAACTTATGTTGATAATGATGCAAAAGCCCTAGCTTTAGCGGAGGGCTGGGTAGGAACCGCTAAACATTGCAACAATTTTATCGCCATGGTCGTTTCCACCGGAGTTGGCGGAGGAATTGTCCTAAACGGAACCTTACTTGATGGAGCAGATGGGAATGCAGGGCATATTGGACATGTATTCGTTGACCCACAAGGAGAGAAGGACGCTAATGGAGTTTCAGGTCTTTTAGAAGGGTCTGCTTCTGGATCGGCACTCTCCCGAGCTCTCGGATCTCCGGCAGTTAATGCAAATGATGAAACGAGGAAAAGAGTAGGGACCTTAGTGGGGCGTGCCGTAGCTTCAGTAGCGAATCTTCTTGACCTCCAGTTAGCGGTAGTTGCTGGCTCTGTCGCACTTGGATTCGGAGATATTTTCTTTGAAGCTGCGCAAAGCACCATAGATCAGCTTTCAAAAATAGATCACGCTCAAGGAACAAAGATAGTTCCGAGTGTGCTAGAAGATAAGGGCCCTCTCATAGGAGCAGGAGCTGTAGGGTTTCGGGCGCTTGGGGAAATAGACCTATAACACAATCCAACTATTAACGCTTAGTCTTCTCTCCTGTCGCGAAGAAACGCTTCTAATTCTGCAGCCAAGTCATCTCCTGTTGGCAAAATTTCACTTTCATCAACACGTTGTTCTAGTTGCTCAACGTAACTCGCCATCTCCCCATCATTAGAAACAGCAAGATCTATCCGTTTCCGCCATTCATTTGCATCATGGTCTAATTCCCCATGAAACGTTTTTACTCCGGTTACCAATTCCAAACGCGATAACAATGATCTTGTCGCTTCAGGATTTGGGGGATTAGGAACATAGTGTGGCACGGACACTCGAAGCGATATCACTGGCATTCCCGCCTTATCTAACTCATCGTGAAGAGCGCCAACTAACCCAGTGGGACCTTCATAGGTCGGGCGTCCAAGGCCAAGACGATCAGCCGTAGCCGCATCAGCAGCGCTACCGACCACTCCCAATGCCCGAGTATGGGGTGCCATACCTGCCATAGCTCCCACCGTTATCACCATTTCAGCATTTGTCGCGCGGGCCACTTCAAGGAGAGAATCAGCGAACGTTTTCCAACGAAGATGCGGTTCAATACCAGAGAGAAGCACCAGGTCATGATTTTCGTTTGGGCACGAAGCCGCCCAAATAGAATTCGAGGGCCAAACAATTTCACGTTCCCCCTCATTGATTCTTACAATCGGCCTTTCCTCCTGAAAATTAAAGAAAATTTCTGGTTCTATATGAGCCAGAGGCTTCGCTTGGTATGAATCAACTAGCCGATCAACAGCATTCGTGGCTGCCCCAGCAGCATCAAATAGTCCTTCAAGGGCGATGACAAAAAAAGGCCGATTCAGATCTGCTTCGCCTTCCCATATCAATTCGCTCATTGTCTGAGCCTTGCATAAAACCGAGCAAGAATGAGAATCGAAGTCAAAACTATCTACCTAAAAATTCATCCCATGAAACCTATTGCTCTTTGAGAAGTTCCTCTACGAACAATAAATCCTTGGGGTACGTGACTTTAATATTTGTAACTTCACCCTCGACAAATTTGACCGGATAGCCCAAACGAAACACAAGAGCACTATCATCTGTTGCAACAAAACCTTCTGACAACGCATGGGCATGAGCCTCAAAAAGTATTTGTGAATCAAACACTTGAGGGAGCTGAATATTATGAAGTAGGGACCTATCCAATTCTTCCTTCATGACGGTTCCACCCATAGCCACAGTAAAGGTAACAGGAACTGTCGGACTCACACACGCATCATCTGGAACAAGCACCCGGTCAACCAGTGCCGAGCTAATTAGAGGTCTCGCCCCTTCATGTAGTAACACCCTGTCGCTCTTAACGGCAGAGAGGCTATTTCTAACAGATTCTTGTCTTTCCTCCCCGCCGACTACAAAATCGCAGACATCAAACAAATCAAATTCACGCAGAGCGGCTTGCAACTCGTCCATGCCTTGTTCGCTACCTACAACAACTAACCTCTCAACATTTCTATTTGCGAGTAGGCGTTCAGCCGAAAAGATAACAAGTGGCTTATTGTTAATTCGATATAGCTGTTTGTCAGCGTCTGGCCCTAAGCGAGAAGACTGGCCTGCAGCCAATAATATTGCATCCATATGTCCTCCATTGATCAGGGCATTTACCTTATGGCAAACCAAGGTTGGTATGAATCATATCTGAGCGCCGGAGAGAAAATCTTCTTAAATACGGAGGGGGCAGGCCTAACGGCCTGCCCCCTAACAGCGGTGGCATTTTCCGGGAAACGAACAAGCCAACTGTCGTATGAAAATCAACTAAAGTGGTGGACCCTCACCAGTTTTTTCAGCCGCTTTTATTCACAACTCATCTAACCGCTTGAAATATAAGAAGTGCACACATAGAGCTTTAGAGTTTCCTATTCTTTACAGAAGGACAAGATATGGAATTAACAGAATTAGTGAACCCAAAGCATACTGTGGTTGTCACTATGGAAGTGCAACGAGGGGTAGTCGGAGACCTATCGAGCTTTCCTGACCTTCAGAGCGCTGCTGAAAATTCTGGTGTCCTTTCAAACGGCCCCTCAATCTGTACCGCTGCACGAGCACAGAGTGTTCGTGTACTTCATGCAGTAGCAACAAACCGAGCGGATAATGCGGGTTCAATAACTAACTGTAGGATGCTTGCCGCTTCTCAAAAAATAAACCAAGCGGGAGCTGGACTCATTGAACACACAGAAGGCGCAGAACTTATTCCGACTTTTGGCCCGGAACCTGAAGATATTCTTGTCCCACGACTCCATGGCCTAACTCCATTTACAAGTACCTCACTTGACCAGATAATACGTAACCTTAACGCCCAAACAATTGTTGCTCTCGGGGTGTCGTTAAACATTGGAGTTATTGGCTTAGCTTTGTCCGCTGTCGATTTAGGCTACCAAGTTGTGATTCCAACAGATGCAGTAGCGGGAGTACCAGTGGAATACGGCCGTGAGATTTTGGACAGATCATTGTCTTTGCTTGCAACACTAACCACCACAGAAGAGCTCATTGAGGCATGGGGAACATACGAATAGAAATAGGGCTTTGTCCCCAGTTGGTAACGTGAACTGGTGAGACCGTTACTAACAATATTTTGCTTTCTTACTCTCTTTATCGGGTGCTCATCACCCACCACCGTTAGCACGAACGAAGGAGAGCTTCCCCCACAAGGTAACCTCTCAAGCACTCCCACTGCTTTCGCCTCAGAAAACACTGATGAAGCAACGTATATAACAATGTCAGTTCATGTGGAAGGTTGGGTGGGAGAAAACCGAAATCCGGAGAAATTTGACCGTCATGCACAGATAGTTCTTAACGTCGCTCGAGAAGCACACCAAGGTGGTGCAATCTTTTCATTTGAGCTATCTTCTGAATTTGCTACATCAGATGGGGCGAAGGCTGTAGTCGATGAATTGCTATCGCTGGGTCACGCTGTGGAAGTTCATGCTGATACGGGTGGTATCGGGACTCCAACTTTGGAAGAGTTCGGCAACAAATTGACTGCAAAATTTAAACAGCTCCAAGACCTCGGAGTTACTCCTATACTCGTGTCTGGTATCTGCAGTCGTGGTCCTTTTGTCGAAGCTGCGATTGTTGCTGGTTATAAGGTCACAACGGGAATAGTCGAATATTGCTTCACTTCCTTAGATCCTATGTATCACCCAGAAGGATGGGATATTGAGGCATGCCCTTCTCCATCAGAGTGTCACGGAGACCCTGACTTTCCTCTGGTAAAAAACGCCACTCCATGGAAATCTTCTGATTCAAGCTCTTGGGTTCTTCCAAATGAGGATGGAAATCTACTCATTATTGTCGGAGAGTCAGGTGCCACCGTGAAATGCCTCTCAGAGAAAGTCATTGAAAAAACCGGATGCAAATATCAGGTTGATGACATAGAGGAATACGCCACTTTGGCAGAAAATTATGTACTTCTTGATGAAGAGTCGGGTGACTCAAAGTGCTGTGTTTTCTCAACAACTATCAGCGTCGGCTCCCCACCACCAGAAGGGTATATTCTTTCTCTTGTCGATTCTTTGTCGTTTCTAATCGATGATGGTCGAGCCCAATGGCAAAGTCCCCTGCAGGTTTTTCAGAAGATGAATGGAGAATCGTAAGTCAAGTAATTTCAGTTTCGGGATAAAGCAAAGAACCGGACCTTACGGCCCGGTTCTTTTAAGCTTTTTTATCCCAGAGATCTGGGAACGTTACTAGCTGACGAATGCCCTACGGCGTGTCATACCAACAACCAATGCGCCTGCAGCAAGCACTGCGATACCAATGACCGCAATCATTCCTGACTCAGCACCAGTATTTGGCTGTCCGGGAGGAGGCACTGGAGCACCAATCCCGATACAGAAGGTACCAACCTCAGTTTGGTCAAGAGTACCAGCACCGATACACATACCTTCGGCTGGAACATCGTAGGTAACCTCAACGGAGAACGTACCATCACCAGCATTAGCTGCGATTGATAGATTCCCGAGGTCACATGCATCTGCGCCACCTGCAGCGGCAGCAGCGTAATCAGCTACGGAGTAGCAAGGAAGGACAGCGATACTATCGCCAACCCAGTCAGCACCTGTGATAGTGAAGGTTGCTGATCCGCCGGCATCCACAAACATGGGATCGGCCATCACAGTCCTTACATCTTGTGCCTGAGCAGCAGGAGCGAGTGCTAGTGAAGCCACCAAAGCTACTCCCAATGCCGCAATAAGCAGTTTTACTTTTTTCATGAAAAATTCCCTCTCATTGTAGGCACCAACACGTTATTGGGCCTGAAAGTTCATGTGCCAAATGACACACCATGTTCAAGATAGCCTTTTCTAGGGCTAGATGCCATGGTTCTTCATCTTTTTTCTATGAAAACCCTGAAAAATAAGGGTTTATCGCCAAGCCCATACCGGTTCTTCAATATGATCTGTCCGAATCAAGTTCCCTTGTATTCCAATTTCACGGAATTGATAGATCAAGGCAGCGGTCGGGGCGTGGATAAGGCGATTTCGTATTGGAAGCTGTAAGACAAGCTTGTCGCTTTCTGGGATTTCGACCCACCGCGGGCTATCTGGGCGGAAAAGCTCACTGAAAGCAATGATAAAAATGTCATCTACTTCTCCTGGCTCTGGCCTGAGGTCTTCAAGATTTGGAGTCCAGAGAACGATCGGTGTGATCATAAAGCCCGATCGCGTAATGTAGTCGTCGAGGTAGCCAACTATGTTTTCTCTATTTGCTTGAATACCTACTTCTTCTTGTACTTCTCGAAGGACGGTTTCTTCTTGGGTTTCACCTTCATCGATCTTTCCACCGGGAAGGGCGTATTGATAAGAATGGGTTTTAAGGTTTTTTCCTCTTCGAGTGAGGATAAATCCAGATTTCCCGTTTTCTAAAGGGGCGATGGCGATAGCCACTGCAGCTTTGCGAAGATCATGCCCCTCGTGTGTCACAGTTGGGTGGTTCTCGAGGTTAGTTGTTACTCGCTTTCGAAAATCCTCAGAGAACGATAGATCCCCACCGTTGTCGTTTAGCGTGCTTTCCATTCAGGAGGTCTTTTCTCAACAAAGGCTAGTGGGCCTTCTTTTGCGTCTTCACTTGTAGCCACAGGACCGAAGAGCTCAATAGCGAGACGAATCCCATCCTTATCTGGTACCAAGGCACCATCGAGAATTGCTTTTCTTGTTGCTCGAACAGCAAGAGGGGCATTTGCATTTATACGCTCCGCTAATTCCTTTGCTGTTGCTATTGCTTCACCCGGTTCACAAAGAATGTTGACCAGTCCATGTTGGTAGGCTCTCGTTGCATCAATAGTGTCTCCGGTTAGTGCCATTTCCATGGCGATGTTCGGTGGGAGACGTTTCGGTAGTCTTGTTGTTCCTCCAGCCATGGCAACGAGGGAGCGTTTAACTTCAGGTAAGCCGAACGAAGCAGTATCAGAAGCTACAACCATGTCACATGCAAGAACCAGTTCGCATCCTCCTGCGACAGCAGGCCCTTCAACAGCTGCGATGATCGGCTTTGTCCGTTCAAGCGTGACGAACCCACCGAACCCGCCTCGCGAAGTTCCAAGATTCGCATTTCCAGAAGCAACCGCCTTCAGGTCAGCTCCTGCGCAAAAGACCGGACCATTCCCAGCTAAAACCCCGACCCATAAGTCATCGTCGTTTTCGAAACGGTCTACTGCTTCTTCAAGTACTTGAGCAAGCTCTCCAGACACCGCATTTCTCGCTTCCGGACGGTTCAATGTTATGACGGCAACCCGCCCATCTTTTTCATATTCAACAATCATGAAACCAACTCTATTCGAGGTGGCGGCGAAATGGCGATTTCCAGCCTTCTGAAACTGTTTTGGTTATCGATAGGCATGAGAGCTTTTCACTGGCTACTGTCTCGGTATGGTCCTTGGTAAATGGAGAAAGCGTAAACGACGAAACCTTAGCTACGCTTACTCTGCTTGGGATGGCACTCAGACAGGTTTTGATATTTCGGCTGAAGATCTTCTCGCTGAACTTGGCGACGACCTTTTGTATGACGGTGACATTAATTCGGCTTTGCGCCGAATGATGCAATCCGGTTTCGATATTGATGGTGAGCGGATCCAAGGCCTTCAGGAAACACTCGACAAAATCCGTCAAGAGCGGCAGGACCGGCTGGAAAATTACGACCTCGGTGGCGTATATGAAGAAGTAGCAAGCGAGCTGCGTTCTGTTGTAGATGAAGAACGAGGATCGTTAGATCAACTTCTCGAAGAAGCCCGAAAATCCGGTGATGACCGCAGGGAAGACATCACTCAAGAGACTGTGACAAATCGGAATTTGCAACTAGATATGCTTCCTCCCGATTTAGCTGGCCAGGTTCGAGAGCTGCAGAAATACGACTTTACCTCTGCAGAGGCACGTCAACAGTTTGAAGACCTTATGGACAAACTTCGTGAGCAGCTCATGCAGCAATACGTGGATCAAATGTCTGACGAGGTGCAGAATATGCAGTCTGAAGATATGCAGAGGCTTAAAGACATGGTATCGAGCCTCAATGAAATGCTGGAGCAGCGTGCAAATGGTCAGGAACCAGACTTTGACAAATTCATGGACGAATTTGGTGACTTTTTCCCGGAGAATCCATCGACCTTAGATGAACTTCTCGAAATTATGGCTCAGCGGATGGCAGCAGCGCAGTCGATGATGAACTCGATGACTCCCGAACAGCAACAGCAATTACAGGAGCTTTCTGATCAGCTTCTGGAAGACATGGACCTTCAATGGCAAATGAACCAGCTAGCGCAAAATCTTCAGGAAGCATTTCCGAATTCAGGATGGGAGCAATCCTACGAGTTCTCCGGTAATGATCCGATGGCTATGGCTGAAGCTCAACAGATCTTTGAAGAGCTCGGAGATCTTGATGCTTTAGAACGTATGCTCTCTTCGGTGACGAACCCTTCTTCGTTAGCGGAAGTAGATATTGAGAGGGTTCGGGAGTTGCTTGATGATCAAAGTGCCATGAGTTTAGAAAAGATTGCTGAGGCAGCACAGCAGCTCGAAGACGCTGGGTATATCGATGCAAAGGAAGGAAGGTATGAATTAACTCCCAAAGCTATTCGAAAGATAGGACAGCAGGCGTTAGCTGATCTTTTCCGGAAACTAAACACTGATCGAATGGGGAAACACCATCTCGAACGACAAGGTATCGGCCATGAAAGGGATTACTCCACCAAACCGCATGAGTTTGGAGATCCATTTAATTTAGATATTCAACGCACTGTTAGCAATGCGATCCGTCGAACAGGTGGCGGTACTCCGGTAGATCTCCTTCCTGAGGATTTCGAAATTGAACGCACCGAGTCCCTTGTTCGGTCAAGTACGGTGCTGATGTTGGACTTGTCCAACTCGATGATGTGGACGGGTCGTCTCCTTCCGGCCAAGAAAGTAGCGATGGCGCTTCACTCACTCATCACTATGCAATACCCTCGCGATTACATAGGGATTGTTGGTTTTAATATCGTCGCCCGAGAAATAGAACCACAGCAGTTGCCCGAGGTTTCAACAGGCTACATGCAGGGCACTAATATGCAGCACGCTTTTCTCTTGAGTAGGCAGTTGCTCGCGAAGCAAACTGGAACCAAGCAAATCATCATGGTGACTGATGGCGAACCAACAGCTCATATTGATCGATCCGGGAATCCATATTTTGATTATCCACCAACTCGAGAAACAGTTGAAAAGACATTAAAGGAAGTGATGGCCTGCACCCGTGACGGTATTCGTATCAATACCTTTATGCTCGACCCGGAACCGGCCTTGAGTCGCTTCATTGAACGCATTACGGAAATGAATGGTGGGAGAGCGTTCTTTACGAATCGGGACAATCTCGGAGATTACCTTCTCGTAGATTTCGTTGAACACCGCAGGCGGTTAGTCACTGCACGCCGCTAAGCAGATAGTTAACGCTTACGATTGCTTAAATAGCGCCTATATTCCTCCTGTAGGGCCGTTATTGACTTATTTTCCCTATTTTTAAGGCTTTTCTTGTCTATACCTTGCTTTTTCCTTGTCTGACCTGCTTAAATAACACTATTGTAATTACAACAATGAATTTGATATAGGTCGCGAGACTAAACGTCAAATAAGCGTCCATGCTTTACTAATGAGCTTGGCGTGTTCTAGAAAGGCCGGAGGGGCAAACTGTGGTTTCCGATGAATCACTAGATAAAGATTGGCAGGATTTCGCTAACTGCCTGGGTGTTGACCCCGACTTGTTCTTTCCTGAGCGAGGAGCGTCAACGCGCGAGGCGAAAGAAGTATGCCGTGGCTGCGTTGTCCGTGAAGACTGCCTAGAGTATGCGCTTAGAAATAGTGAAAAATTTGGAATCTGGGGTGGGATGAGTGAACGGGAACGTCGCCGTATCCGACGCCAACGAGCTCTCGAACGTCAAGCTGCGCTGGAAGTTACCGCTGAGTCTCAAGCTATTAGCTAATACTGCTTTTTAGAGGCCTGATTTAAAAACCTACAGCAATCAGTTTTTGTTCTTTTCGTAAGCGTCGGCGTTGACGTTCAGAAGTGCCACCCCACACGCCATGGTCGATCCGATTATCTAAGGCATGGTTTAAACAGAGGTTTTTTACTTTGCACGTTTCGCAGATCTTTTTTGCGACTTCGACCCCTAACCCATCGCTGGGGAAAAATACCTCAGGTGGCTTGTTTCTACAGTTCCCCTTTGTCATCCATTTTGTGTCCATGTGTACCTCCGATAACTAATAGACGATTCGTAAGAGGAAAAAGTTCCCGTGAACAAAAAAAAATTCTGTTGGTAGACTTACCAGTTGAATGTGAGGAGCAACCTTATGAGTGATGTAGAGATCGCGAATGAACCCCCCAAAGGCCATATTAAGATGGTGTATCTAGGACCTGTAGCGCCCCATTGGGAAATGCGTTCAGATTTTGGGGACAAAGATATGATTGACGGTTTTCGGACCCGAGTTCAGGCCCGGTTAGTGTTGCTTCCGCCTCATGACCCACAATTCCGACGAAACCGGGAACGGGTAAACCGAGATGCAGAACGAGAGAATATTCTTATCGAATGGGATCTCGGATACGAAGAAGAAGAAGAAGAAGAGCGATAAGAATCCTCGTTCAAGACTGAGCTACCTGTTGCTCTCCCTCCGGTGAATAAAGTGTCTTCTCCATTGGTTCTTGCCGCTGGCGGTTGTATTTACAATGATTTAGGAGAAGTTCTCTTGGTGCATAGGCCAAAGTATGACGATTGGTCTTTCCCGAAAGGGAAACTCGACAAGGGGGAGTCTCTCGAGGAATGTGCTTTACGCGAGGTCTTTGAGGAAACAGGATTTACATGTGAGCTGCAAGACTTCATCGGCATAGTCGCGTATCAGGACCGGAAGGGTCGTCAGAAAGAAGTCCATTACTGGCAGATGGCTGTGAAGGAAGGCTTCTTTCAGGTGAACTCTGAAGTCGACGATATATGTTGGTTGTCGACATCTTTGGCCTTAGAGAAACTTACGTACCGACATGATCGAGACTTGCTAGTTCACAGTAGTTAAACAGCGTCACGCAACTGTTCACTTGTTTACCTTTTGTTAACCTTAATGTTACCCACCATTTGCATCCGTAATAAAGAATTCGTCTGATGTTAACCAGAGAGAACTCATCTTCATGAGTGAGCGGACGAAGTGGGAAATGCCGACAGTTGTCAGAGCCTCATTTGTCTTTGGGCTTATCTATACCTTTCTTGTTGGTGTGTCATCGCTTGAATCTGGAATCAAAGTCATGGGGGCAGACACCCAAGAGAGTCTCTTCTCCAGTGTCAGTAATCCTGTCGCCGGACTTTTTATCGGTATTCTCGGTACGGTCCTAGTTCAATCCTCTTCAGCTTCCACATCTGTGATCGTTGGTCTAGTAGGAACAGGAGCTTTAGGGGTAGGGGACGCTGTTCCCATGGTTATGGGAGCAAATATCGGTACCACAGTCACGAATACTCTGGTAGCTCTCGCCCACATGAGGCAATCAGAAGAATTTAAAAGAGCATTTGCCGCAGCGACAGTCCATGACTTCTTCAACCTCATGGCAGTCGGTATTTTGCTTCCTGTGGAACTAGCTACAGGAGTGCTCTCTACACTTGCCGAAAATATAAGTAGCCGCTTAGTCGGATCCGCTGGCAGCGAATGGAAGAGCCCAATCAAAAAGTGGGTGAAAGAACCAGTTGGTTGGTTGAAAGATCTTGGTGACGCCATTGGGGCGGCAGGGAATGTCCTGGGAACATTCTTAGTTATTGTCGGATTAGTAATTATCCTGCTATCTCTTGCCTACATAACGAAAAATATGCGACAGCTTGTAGCTGACCGTATTGAAGCTTCTTTAAATCGGGTCCTTGGCACAGGCGCCGGCATGGTAGCCATGGTCCTAGGCTTGCTCATTACCATTTCTGTTCAATCATCAAGTATTACTACCTCAATAATGATTCCATTAGCTGCCGCTGGGGTTGTTACTCTTCGCAATATCTATCCCGTGACATTAGGAGCCAATGTCGGAACTACTATCACTGCACTGCTTGCCGCTTTAGCTGCCAGCAGACCTGAAGCTCTTACCGTCGGCATAGTGCATACTTTGTTTAATCTCGGGGGTATTGCCTTGCTTTACCCAATACCTGCAGTGCGTTACATACCCGTACGAGCAGCAGAAAATCTCGCTAGAATTGCAGTACAAAGGCGTGTTATAGCAATCGCCTACGTTGTTACCGCCTTTATTGTGATTCCTTTATTAGGTGTAGCAATCCTTCGTTGAGAGGAAAAAATATATGGTGATGTCATTCTTTAAAAAAAGTGAAAATGGGTTAGAAGTTATTGCCCACAGGACAATAACTATGCTTGCAGATGCTCGACATTCTTTCGATTTGGCATCAGCAGCTGTATTAAGCGGTGCTGAAACAGAGACAGTTGCACAAGATATACGCGCCACAGATGAACACATAAATCAGGCAGAGCAAACATTACGAGGCGATTTAGTTACCCATGTGGCAGTTCATGGAACAACAGATATTGGCTCTGTACTCAGCTATACCCTTCTGATCAAAAAAATTGAACGTATAGGTGATCAAGCGAAAAATATTTTAGACCTTGCTGAAGAGGGGGTCTCTCTTGTTGGTGAAGAAGATATTTCTGAATTGCTCGAAGTTCGACGGGCTATCTCCGCAATGTTCGCTGAAGCTGCTGATTTGATGGCTGAAACAACATCCGAACAGGCCCAAGATTTCTACGATCGAGCTACTGTTCTTCGCCATTCCATCGAAAACAAGATTCGTGAGTATATGCATTCTGATATGCCGGCTTCGTATGCCGTTCCTAGGGCTGTTCTGTATCGCTATTGGAAACGAATTGTTGCAAACTTGGCTGGAGTTGTTACTGGCGTCTCGGAGCCCCTTCAAAATCAGGGCTATACCGATGACGGTCAGACAGACCTTGATGACTAAATAGCTTATTTTCTAAGCTTCACCAATCTAAGCCTGTTTACCTTTTATTAACCTTATAATGAACGAAAATCATCCAAGGTGAAAAAATTGTGATCTGGTTTGTTATCGGCGCTGCAGTAATGGCTTGCATATCTTTAGCTGTCTTACGCGTATGGAGAAAAAAAATAACAACCAGAATCGACGGCATCCGGAAACTTGCTTTAGGCCCTGAGATCGATAAGTCATCTAATTTAGAAAGTGCTCTGGAGTCTTTAGAAGTGGAATTAAGCCCTGAGGGTTTTGAAAGGCCCGTACTAGTGGAACTCGGTTGGTATGGCGCTTCAATTGATGCCCTTCCTTTGGGCATAATATTTGCAGACAAAACTGGAAAGATAGTCCACCGGAATCCCGCTTCCCTTTCATTTTTTAACGAATACGAAAAAATTATTAATGAAACCCTGACCGAACTTATAGAAGTATCCCTATCAGGAGTCCAACTCATACGCGAATTGAACCTAGACCAGGCAACTGATAAGAAAGCAAAATTTATTTCCCAACCCATTGAGATCGATGAACACCTCTTTGGCACCGTGATCGTCATGCAAGATATTTCCGAAGAAGAACGACTCAACGCCACGCGAAGAGACTTCGTCGCCAATATAAGCCATGAACTCAAAACACCGATTGGAGCGATGGTCTTACTAGCAGAGACCCTTTATGAAGAAGAAGAACCCAATCTTGTGAAGGACCTTTCAAATAGAATCGCCCAAGAGGCGCAAAGGTTAGCCGGCACTATTGATGACCTATCGGCTTTGAGCCAAATTGAACACGGCTCCCAAGAAGCATACGAAGTTATACCAATTTCGTATCCTGTCGAGGCAGCCATATCACGAGCAAATCCAACAGCTGAAAAACGGTCAGTATCGATTCGGTACACCCCCCCTGAAAGTGAGTACTTCCTCAAAGGAGACAGTATCCAAATCACTTCAGCGGTCTACAACCTCATTGAAAACGCAATCAAGTACTCCGAAGAGGGAACCGGAGAAATAACCATAACCACTCTGTCCAGAGAAAATCAGATTGAACTTACTATCCAAGACAACGGGATAGGAATACCAGAAGCTAGCCACGAACGTGTTTTTGAACGATTTTATAGAGTAGATCCAAGCCGAAGCCGTTCTAGCGGAGGGACAGGATTAGGGCTCGCAATTGTCAGACATGTTGTAATCAATCACCAGGGTTCTATTGCACTCGATTCAACCGAAGGAGTAGGAAGTACCTTTACCATCCTCCTACCGCAAAAAGATCCACCTGAAACTAGCAACGATTTAGAACAAGCAGACCAACCCCTAGGAGTAAATTAAACCATGAGTAAACAAGGAAAAAAAGTACTTGTTGTTGAAGATGAAGAATCATTTATCACCGCATTACAAGTTGGCCTAACACGCGAAGGTTTCGAAGTGGTTGTAGTAGATGACGGAGCAAAAGCGCTTGATGAATTCAACAGATTCGATCCTGACATCGTTCTCCTAGACCTCATGCTACCTAACCGGTCTGGAATAGATATCTGTAAAGATATTCGAACGGTCTCAAAAACACCTGTCATTATGGTTACCGCAAAAAGCGAAGAAATCGACACAGTCATCGGGTTAGAAATAGGAGCAGACGACTACATACCCAAGCCCTATCGCCTGCATGAACTTATCGCCAGAATGCGGGCACAACTCCGACGAGCAAACTGGAATGACGAACCAGTAGAACGCAGTCCACAAGAAGTAGTGCAAATAGGAGAGATCACTATTGACCCAAACCGCCACGAAGTATTCAAAGGCGATTCTCAAATCAAACTACCTCTAAAAGAATTCGAGCTCCTTCTCCTCCTTATGCGAAACGCAGGACAGGTTCTCACGAGAGGAATTCTGATTGATCACATATGGGGAATCGAATACTACGGAGACATGAAGACTCTAGACGTTCACATAAGACGAATACGATCAAAAATAGAGGAAGACCCAAGTAAACCCAAACACATTCTAACCATCAGAGGACTGGGATATAAATACGCAGATAGTTGATACACCCCTTTTATTTTTAGCAGCGCTTCTTTGATTGAGGTTCTAGAATTAAAACGTGAATGAACAGGGCGACCAATGGGATATCTCATCCTCATCTACTTCTGTAGATAGGGAAGAACAAGAGAAACCTGAAAGGCCGAAACGGAAGATTGTCGTCTCCCCTTTTGTCCGGTTAAGTCGCGTCCACGCCTTTTCTGCCGCTGGAGATGCAATGATTACAGTCGCCCTCGCCGGCTCTTTATTCTTCTCTATTGATCCAAGCGCTGCCCGTTGGAGAGTTGGCCTCTATCTCGCATTAACGATCGCCCCCTTTGCCGTCATAAGTCCTTTGATTGGGCCAATTATCGATAGGTATGCGGGAGGCCGGAGAATCATGATTTTCGGGATTAATCTTCTTCGAGTAATCGTCGCCGCTCTTATGGTTACCAATTTAGATTCTCTATTCCTGTTTCCGCTTGCCTTCGCGATTCTTATCCTCCAAAAAAGTTACGCTATAGCGAAAGCAGCCGTTGTCCCAACCACGGTTTCCTCGAATCAAGAGCTTGTCGAGAAAAACTCAAGACTCTCTTTGCTCTCAGGTATCGCAGGATTCGTAGGGGCAGCTCCAGCCGCTCTGCTGCAGTGGATTGGAGGGCCAGAATGGTCTGTTCTCCTAGCCGCAATTGCATTTTTCTCTGCAGCCGCAGTGTCTTTGAGGCTTCCAAAAGTCAAGATCGCGGCCGAGCCTGAAGATGAAACAGAACGACAGGAACTCCGATCCAAAGGTATTGTCCAAGCAGCTTCCGGCATGGGCGTTCTTAGAGGAATGATTGGGTTTTTTACCTTCCTAGTCGCATTTGCCTATAGGGGAGGGACAGATGACCTAGACCTTTCTGGAACAGGAACTGCCATCGGCGCAAAGCTACACGAAGAACTTCTAGGAGTTGATTTGGGCGCCGATGGGGCATCAGCCATCAAACTAGGAGCTGTAATTGCCTTCGGAGTTCTAGGTGGCCTAACGGGATCAGCAATTTCCCCCCGGCTGCGGGCACGAATAGATGAAGAGAGAATTCTTCTTGGGGCGCTTCTCACCACTTTCGTTGCTACTCTTCTAGGGCTCTGGAGCGGAGGCATCAGCGGAGCTCTACTTGTCGGCTTCGTAGTAGCAATTTCCGCCAACGCTGGGAAACAGGCATTTGACTCGATAGTCCAACGTGACGCACCTGACGCAAACTATGGACGTTCGTTCGCACGTTTTGAAACCCGATTCCAGCTACTTTGGGTAATTGGGGCTCTAATTCCAGTCATTTTTACTATCCCTGCCCGTCTTGGATTTCTTATACTTTCTCTTGCAGCAGGTTTCGCCGGATTTTCACTTATATACGGTCCTTCGAATAAAAAAGACGATCCTACTTTCTCTAAAATGAATAGAAAATCCTTACTGGAAGGACTTGGAATTAGCGGAGAAAAATCCACACCCTCTGAACAGGCCAGCACTCAACCTCAGCAAAACAAAACGGAACCCCAGAGGCCACAAGAGTTCCTCCCTTTCCCTGAGCCGGACGACCCCAATGGTCCGCCACGACTTTTCTAGCCAAAGATTGAACTAATTATCAGGAATCGTCAGGTAGGTCGATTCTTGCAAGCCACAATCCAGGAGCTTCAATCTCATTAGGAGTAGGAAGATTTTGTTCTTTCTCCCATAATCTTGAAAGTTCAGAATCACCAGCCCTTTCTATTACCCCTGATACGAACGAAGTACCTCGCTCATATTGAGACTGAGTCAATTCAAGTCCAAACATTCGCTCAATAAAACGGTTTGATGGGTCTGCTTCGACACGACGTCGACGAAGCGCCTCGGTTAATTGGTCATATGACCCGATGAGGCCAGCCCCGACCTTATCCATCACATAGTCCACGTATCCCACTATTACCGCAAGCAGGGAGTGAAGCTCAGGAAGTAGGGAAAGTTGAGCCTCGCTTTGAATAACTCCAAGCACGACTTCTGGGTCACCCAATGAACGCTGAAGGTCTTCAAAAGCAGATGGGGATTCCATATCGATTCCCTCAACTAAGTCCCCTAAACCCGAAGGATTACTTTCAAAATTACGAACATAGTTCAGTAGTAGTTCCTGCAGCCTTAAATGAACATGGTCTACTTGTAACACAGCATGATGGCAGAGTTCATGAAGACAAACCCAAAGAAATAGCTCCTGAGTAGGAAGACTCCATTCTTCTCCAAAAGTAGCGATATTGCCTGTAACAATTAAGATTTCCGAATTTTCCCCCCGTGGTAAGGGAAGGTCATACTGCCCCAACGATCGAGAAGCTAAATGCCCGACCATTGACCCAGATGTCATCGCGAGCATAACGGGAGCTAAGTGTTGCATCATCTGGCTAAACATTGCCGACATGGGATCGGTAATTTCCGTATCGGTCGGCTGTTTGTTCGTTAAGGATTCAGAAAGTTCTCGAAGTAAGGGTTCATAATCACGCAATGTGGTATCTATCCATTGGGTCCGAGTTGAAGCTGTAAGCGAAACACTTTCAATACCCAAACCTGTCGCATCAGAAATATGCAGTTGGGCAATTCGCGATAGTTCCTCAATTTCTATTCGGTGGGATGGATCAACATTAGGTTCTGATTCTCCACCGGTTGCCAGTTGGATAGCTATTTGCTTTGCAGCACCCCAATGGTCTTGGCCTGCATTACCAAAGAGTTTTTCAAAGTCTCCGAAAAATGGGAAACCCCCAAATGGATTAATGTTCTCCATAATTCAATACCTTCATGGACGAATTTCAATAGTCGGATCCTATTCTACCAATCAACGCGCGGTAAATTAGGCCCCAAATCTGGTGACCTAATTTACGCGCCGTGGGAGGACTTAGCTGGATGACTTCTCGAATATTCATTTTTTATGAGTGAAGTAAACGAATCATTTTGATGAGGTTACGAACGATTTAAATTAAGGTAAAAATGTGGTTTCAGGGTAGAAAAAGAACATAGAAATACTTTTGTGAAGACTCGTTTCTACGAAACCTTTGCGCTATGGTTTGGTTTCACGTCTAAGACCCGCGAGCAATAGGCCCAGTTTTTAGAAGGAGTCGAGGGAGCCATGGAAACCCTTATAGTGACAGGCGCTGCCGGTTCAATCGGAACTCGAGTATGCAAGACACTTGCAGAAACTGATGGCATCGATGCAATCCTTGGCATAGATACGCGACCTGAAATGCCAAACCATCGCCGTATTTACCATCACCAAACCGACCTACGCCACGAAGATCTAAAACCAATCTTTGAAGGAGCAACAACACTTGTTCACCTCGCAACATCTTTTGGGCCCAGCAGCGATGGTGTAGATGCAGGAGGAGAAGAAATTGATGCCACACGCCACGTATTAGAAGCCGCAGCAGCCACTGGCGTCAAACGCATCGTCATACTCTCATCAGCCATGGTCTACGGAGCATGGCCCCACAACCCAATACCAGTAACCGAAGAAACAACAGTAGACCCAAATCCAGATTTTTCCTTCGCCTCTGTCAAGGTAGAAATAGAAAACCTAGCCAAAGAATGGCACCAATCACACCCCGACTCAGAACTCGTTATTCTTCGCCCGACTACCGCACTAGCAAAAGGACAAATCAGTTGGGTGGCACGCTCTCTTCGAGCCTCAGCCGTCATCGACGCAGGAGACAACGACCCACCTGTCCAATTCCTTCATCTCGATGATTTAGCTACAGCAGTCGTGCTCGCGTCAAAAGGCGGAATGAGCGGAGTTTATAATGTCGCCCCCGACGGGTACATCGAAGCAGAAGTATGTAGAGAACTCAGCGGAAGGTTTCCCCGTTTACGCGTCAAAGAAGAAGTCGCAGATCGACTGGGACGTTTCACTTGGCGCCACCGAATAGCTCCAACACCACCCGGCCTCACTCCATACACAGTTCACCCATGGATCATCTCAAATTCTCGCCTACGAGAAACAGGCTGGACTCCTGAACACACCAATGCTGAAGCGTACGTCGATGGAACATCCCCTAAGCCATGGTCAAACTTGAACGCAAAACAACGACAAAGAGCAGCATTAGTGGGAGCAATCATCGCTGGAGCGCTCTTCTCATACCTCATATCTCGACTGATCCGGTCATTTCGAGAAAAGTAGAAAATTAAAAAAGCTCCGAACCTATCAAAATCAACCCAACCAAAATCGCTAACCAGCCCAGAAATCTAACGATCCGTAAATTTCTATTTAGCCTTGTATTACGAGCAATCTCTGATGGATGCCGCCAA
>CABZWT010000012.1:0-31333 GCA_902529525.1 Actinomycetota bacterium | reverse complement strand
TGAATTGACAGCAAGCATTTGCAGGGCGTTTGCCCAACATCGTCCAACCACTCCATGGAAAGTATGGTACGAGGGGCCACAATTTCGATACGAAAAACCTCAGGCAGGACGCTTCAGACAATTTGTTCAAGTAGGTGCTGAAATTATAGGGGAGAATGACCCTGCAGCTGATTCAGAAATAATTTCGTTAGCTTGGAGGTTTTACGAATTCCTTGGCCTTAAGCACGTCACACTTCAAATGAATTCACTTGGGAATGCGGAGACTAGAGGGGTATACAACCAAGAACTTCATTCTTACCTTTCGTCAGAAGCAACGAATCTTAGTGCAGAATCAAGAGATACCCTGGGAAAGAATCCTCTCCGGGTTTTAGACTCAAAGAGAGAAGAAGATCTCGAGATAATTAGCGCTGCGCCGACAATACAGGAATTCCTTTCGGTGGAAGATGCAAATCATTTTGAATTAGTTTGTGAAGGGCTTAGTTCCGTCGGTATACCTTTCGTCATATCACCGCGATTAGTTCGCGGCCTCGACTATTACACACGAACAACTTTCGAATTCACTGCTGACAAACTGCAGACGGCTCAAAATGCGATTGGCGGCGGCGGCCGCTATGACGGCCTTATTGAAGAGCTAGGCGGCCCTCCCACGCAAGGAATAGGCTTTGCACTTGGCATCGATCGCATTTTGCTTGCATGCGAAGCTGAAGAACTAGATCTGGGACCTATGAAACCCCTGGATGCATTCGTTGTTGATTTAACAGGAGGATCTCAAGCCACTCAAATTACTGATGAACTTCGAGCTCATGGGCTCGGGGCAGATCGAAGTTTCGGGAATCGTTCGATTAAAGCTCAGATGAAAATGGCAGATAGATCTGGGGCTTTATTTGCAATTATTGTTGGAGATGATGAACTCGAGAAAAATGAAGTTACGCTTCGAGACTTACGTGGAGATGGCTCTCAAGAACGAGTCCCAAGAACTAGCTTGGTAACCGCTCTAGTTGCCAGTATCGAAGGAAGGTATTCTGAATGACAATGCGAACTCATTACTGCGGCGAGCTTCGTTCGACTGACGTAGATTCCCAAGTAACAGTCTGTGGATGGGTAGACACGCGGCGAGTACATAGCGAGCATCTGGCGTTTATCGATTTACGCGATCACACCGGAATCGTTCAGTGTGTCGTAGATGAGAAGCTAGACCTTCGATCTGAATATGTCGTCAGTATCACTGGAACCGTAAGGACTAGATTTGAAGGTAAGACTAACGAAAAGCTCGAAACAGGAGCAATCGAAATCGGGGATTGCGAAGTTCAGGTGCTCTCTAACGCAGAACCCCCCCCATTCCCAATGCATGAGCGGACAGAAGTCGATGAGAACATTCGACTCCGTCATCGTTATGTAGACCTTCGGAAGCCTCGAATGCAAAAGAACCTTCGAATTCGCGCCAAGGTCAATAGTGCTATTCGCTCGGCAATGGAAAGGCAAGGATTTGTTGAAGTGGAAACTCCTATGCTTATTGCCTCAACGCCTGAAGGGGCAAGAGATTTTGTGGTTCCTTCCCGGCTCCATCCAACAAATTTTTACGCCCTGCCACAAAGCCCTCAGATTTTTAAACAACTCTGCATGGTCGGGGGTATCGACCGCTATTACCAAATAGCAAGATGTTTACGAGATGAAGACTTAAGGGCTGACAGGCAATTCGAATTTATGCAACTCGATATGGAAGCAAGCTTTGCCACTCAGGAAGACATCATCAATTTTGTCTCTGAAGCTATCAAAGATTCAACTGAAGCAATTACCGGGTTTCGGCCTGATGACATACCTCATATGACTTGGAGTGAAGCAATGGAGCGATACGGCTCTGACAAGCCTGACATCCGATTCGGTATGGAACTAGTTGAACTAACAGACATCTTCACCGACACAGAAGCAAATGTGTTTAAAGTCGATTGCGTCAAAGGGATTCTTTATAAAGGCGGATCTGATCATTTGGCCCGAAATGCGATCGATGCACTAACTGAGAAGTGTCAAAGCTGGGGCGCTAAAGGACTTGCTTGGTTCAGAGTCGGAGACGGGGGAAGCCTTGAAGGTGCCTTGACCAAGTTCATGTCTGATAAAGAAGTCGAAAGTATTTGCACCGCCTTATCTGCAGATTCAGGAGATATGATCCTCATGATTGCGGATAAGAGGAGAACGGTTAATCATGTCCTTGGTCTTTTGCGTCTAGAGATAGGGCGGCCGCCGGTTAACTCAGGTGAACTGAAATACTTGTGGATTACAGAATTCCCGCTCTTTGAATCGATCGGTGATCACGGACGTCCAATACCAGCTCATCATCCATTCACTATGCCACATACTGCAGATCTGGAAACACTCGATTCAGCTCAGGGGGAAGAATATTTGGACATAAGATCTCAAGCATACGACCTTGTATTAAATGGGTGGGAATTAGGGTCAGGGAGTGTGAGGATCCATACGCCTGAAATCCAATCTAAGGTCTTTGAGATTTTAGGAATTAATGAAGAGGAGTCCAAAGAGAAATTTGGTTTCTTGCTAGATGCGTTTCGATATGGCGCCCCACCACATGCAGGATTCGCTTTCGGGATTGACCGCTTAGCTGCGATTCTCTCTGGTGAAGAGAATATTCGAGAAGTAATCGCATTTCCCAAAACACAATCTGGAGCTGACCCTCTCACGAACGCACCATCTCAACTGGAAAATAACCACCTAGAAGAGCTTGGACTCCGCCTCATTCCTCCAAGTACTTAAAGGTTGAAATTAGTAAGGTGGAATTTATTATTCTCCAGATGTGGTAGGGGCAAATCCGGCCATTCCTGGTGGAGTTAGAAGGTATATGTTTTCAGCAACTTTTTCAAAACTGCCATCTGTTCCATATGCCAAACCTGAAAAGAAGTCAACGATCCTACGCCCAGTGTCCTTTTCATCTGGATTGAGGTGGATAATCGTTGCCTTGCCAGATTTATAACTAGATGCAGGCCCCATTACGTCTTCAAAACTCAAAACCTCATGTCGACTGGGTTCGCTTGAGCTCATAACAAGATTCTAGTCCTAAAGTCTTCTTCATCCGCAAATGACCATCAGATAGATCAAATCTTCGTTTCGCCACACATAAGAAGATTTTCAAGTAGTTTTTAGGCTGTGGTAGATGAAGAAAATTTGTTTACGTCTTCTATGAGAGATCGGCTTAGTCAGCAAACTCCTCTTGCTAATAGGATGCGTCCGGTGAAACTTGAAGACGTTGTAGGCCAAGATCACCTCCTAGGAACTGAAAGCCCTCTACGAGCCCTGATAGAAGCAGACAAAGTATCTTCTGTGGTTTTTTGGGGCCCTCCCGGTACTGGGAAAACATCTATTGCGCGGTTGATCGCGCAATTCACTGCTAAGGCATTTGTTCAATTATCCGCAGTGTCGGCATCAGTAAAAGACGTAAGGCAAGTGATCAGTCAGGCAGAAAAAATGCTCGGAGAGTATGGCAAGGGAACAATCCTTTTCCTTGACGAGGTTCATCGGTTTAATAAAGCTCAACAAGATACCTTGCTGTCGGCTGTTGAAACAGGGCTTATTGTTCTTATCGGCGCAACGACTGAGAACCCCTATTTTGAAGTAAATGCGCCTTTATTAAGTCGAAGTACGCTTTTTCGCCTAGACCCTTTAAATCATGAGAACTTACTAGAACTTCTTTCTAAAGCGCTTATATTTGAGAATGCTGAAGCGACTCGTGAAGCGCTAGAACACATAGCAAACGCATCAGAGGGTGACGGGCGACAGTGTTTAACAAGCTTAGAAGTAGCAATTACGCTCGCGCGTGCGCGTAATGATGAATCTAATCACGTAGTTTCGCTTGAAGATGCTGAAGGGGCAATCGGAGTTCAGGCATTGCAATATGGCCGTGATGAACATTACGACACAATTTCAGCGTTTATTAAAAGCATCCGAGGGTCGGATGTGGATGCAGGGCTTTACTGGCTTTCACGAATGATAGACGCTGGGGAGGATCCTCGGTTTATAGCTCGCCGTCTCGTTATCCTTGCTTCAGAAGACATTGGGATGGCAGACTCGCGAGCGTTACTAGTAGCGGATTCAGCTGCCAGAGCAGTTGAATTTGTTGGATTTCCAGAGGCCCAATTAAATCTTGCTCACGCAGTTATTTACTTAGCCAGAGCCCCCAAATCTAATAGTGTCACGAAAGCCATATTCTCAGCTCTTGAAGATGCGAGGGCATCTAGAGGAGATGTTCCCAAACACCTTCGAGATAGCCATTATTCTGGAGCTAAAGGTCTCGGGCATGGCGATGGCTACAAATATCCCCACGACTTTCCTGAAGGATGGGTCGAACAGCAGTATCGACCTGACAAATTCAATTCTCATCGATATTATGAACCATCAACCCACGGGGAAGAAAACAACGGTGAAAAATAAAAAAGAATATATCTATAATTCTCTTTGGAGTAGGTGGAAAATGTGACTGCCTGGGAACTTGTAACAATCCTTGTAGCTGTAGCTTCTCTTGGCATGGTCGTAGCTCTAACGTATACGGTTCTTAAATTACGTCAGGCCACAGAGGATCTCAGCGAGATGACTCGCGAAATTCAAAAAACTGTTGAATCATCTACTGGAAGATTAGAGAGACAGGCAACCGAGATAGAGAAAGAATATCATCGGGTTGACGGTCTAATCGAGACAGCAGAGATGATAACTTCCAGAGCAAATTTTGTCTCTGGCCTAACATATAGCGTCTTCACTAAGCCCATAGGCCAGATCGCATCCCTCTTAAAAGGCGGGGTTCGAATGGTCAAAGTTGTAGGCGTCCGGCTATTGCGAAGCCAGATCAAAACATAAGAACATGCCGGAATTTACTTAAGAAACAAGCGATCAGTTTCCGCAGGGTAGAATCGTAACATGAAAGCACAACAGCTCCGGAAGGCATTCACAGAGTTCTTTGAAGATAGCGGACATACTCTAGTTCCCTCTTCGAGCTTGATACCGCATGACGAAAGCTTGCTATTCACAAACTCCGGAATGGTCCCATTCAAGAGTTATTTTTTAGGGAATGAACCACCCCCTTACAATCGGGCAACCACCGTCCAAAAGTGCGTTCGCGCAGGAGGAAAACATAATGACCTCGAGGAGGTAGGGCGAACAACTCGACATCTAACTTTTTTCGAAATGCTAGGGAATTTCAGTTTCGGGGATTATTTTAAAGATGAAGCAATTCCGATGGCTTGGAAATTCTTTACTGAGATTCTTAAATTAGACAAAGAACGCCTTTGGGTAACTGTTCATGAGACAGATGATGAAGCTGCAGAGATCTGGCGAAAGGCAGTTGGGTTACCATCTGAAAGAATCCAACGGTTAGATGAAGATAACTGGTGGAGAATGGCTGATACCGGACCGAATGGACCATGTTCTGAAATATTTTGGGATATGGGGCCCCAGTATGGCCCCGAAGGAGGTCCTGCGAATCCCGAAGCGGAAGATAGGTTCATCGAAATTTGGAATCTTGTCTTTATGCAATACGATCAGCAAAAAGATGGAACCCAAACTCCATTGCCAAACCCATCAATCGATACTGGGGCTGGTCTAGAACGTGTCCTATCAGTTCTCCAAGGAGTGGACTCGGTTTGGGAAACGGACGAATTTCAAACACTTCTTTCAAATGTTTCGAAAATTTGTGGAAATAAAGACAATGCAAAGGAAAGCGCTGTCTCTCTCCAAATCCTTGCGGATCATGCCCGATCGACAACATTTCTAGTAAATGATGGGGTTATCCCAAGTAACGAAGATAGAGGATATGTATTGCGACGAATTATTCGAAGGGCTGTTCGTCATGCGCGCCTCCTCAACGTCGAGGAAATAATAATGGGGGACCTTGCTGATGCGGTTGTAGATCTAATGAGAGACGCTTATCCAGATTTAGAACAGAACCGGACTCACATCAAAAATGTTCTTGAACGAGAAGAAATTGGATTCCGCCAGACCTTAGATACTGGAATCTCTATCCTTGAAAAACATCTCTCTGAACTTGATGACGATAGTAATTTAAGCGGGGATGTCGCTTTCCAACTGCACGATACATATGGGTTTCCAATCGAATTAACTGAAGAAATAACCAACGAAAGAGGTATAGGGGTTGATCTAGAAGGTTTTGCTGCATACATGGCTGAACAACGCAACAGAGGGCGCCAGGACCTAAGCGAAAAAGAAGAGGTCTCGGCATCAAATGCTGACCTGCAATTGATCCTCGAACAACATGGACCCACAGGCTTCGTCGGCTACGAAGCAAATGAAGCTACAGCAAAAGTTCTCTACTGTGACGGAGACTCAGTTATCCTAGACCGATCTCCCTTTTACGCCGAAGCAGGTGGCCAGGTTGGTGATCGGGGCACTATAAGCGGAGAGAACGGTTCTGCTCTCATCAAAGATACGGTTTATGGAGCCGTAGGTCAGCATCTACATGTCGTTGAGTCAATTAAAGGGGAACTAAAGACCGGAGATAAGGTAGTCGGCGCTATCGATATATCACATCGTTTAGCAGTTCAGCGGCATCATACTGGAACGCACCTGCTGCACTGGGCGTTACGCCAAGTCTTAGGTGATCACGTTAAACAGCAAGGATCTTGGGTAGGGGCTGAAAGACTCCGCTTCGATTTCAGCCATTTCGAGCCGCTCACAAATGAACAGATAGAACGAATTGAAGACCTTGCTAACGCGGAGATCTTCTCGGGTGAAGAGATGGAAATCATTGAAACCAGTATGAACGAAGCCAAAGAAATGGGGGCTATCGCGTTCTTCGGAGACAAATATGGTGACCAAGTGCGCGTTCTGAGAGCAGGAGCGAATTCTCTTGAACTGTGTGGCGGAACTCATGTAAACCATCTAGGCGATGTAGGTCCAGTCAAGATTCTCTCAGAAGGGTCAATCGGTTCAAATATCAGGCGTATCGAAGCCGTTGCTGGGTCTGCCTCAGTCACCTTACTTCGCAATCAGGACCTAGTTATCGCTGAAACAGCAAGCCTCATTGGGGTTCCTCCGGCAAATTTGATTGAAGGCTTAGAGAAAAAGCTTCGGGAAATAGAAAAATTACAGAATGAACTTGAAGGGCTCAGAGAGATAGCTTCACGTGAAAAGATTCAAGAACTGAAAGAGACCGCTTTGGATGGAGTCATAGTCCATCAGATAGACGGCATACGAAGAGATGAGTTGCGTGATCTAGTGATGGGCTTGCAGGCTCTGCCCGATATCGACGTCGTAGTCGTGGGGTCTGCAATTGATAATGGGGGAGTCTCTATAGCCGCAGCCATTTCTGAAGGAAATGAAAGTACCGCTGGTGAACTACTCTCTGAAGCAGCAAAAATAATAAAGGGCGGAGGCGGTAAGGGAGAGAAATTTGCAATGGTCGGTGGGAAAGACTCTGAAGCGCTGCCCGATGCTATGGATGTTATTCGTAACCACCTAAAGAAATTATAAGGATTATTTTGAGGGTTCTCGGAATCGATATCGGGTCGAAAAAAATTGGTATAGCTATCAGTAACCAGGAAATGACTCTAGCAACGCCACTGACCGTAGTTCATCGAAGTTCACAGACAATAGAAGACCACGAAACCATTAAAGGTATCGCACATGAGTGGGAAGTAGAGCTATTAGTTGTCGGAATGCCTTTATCACTTGATGGAAGCCTAGGGGTAGCAGCAGAAAATGTTCTCCAAGAAATTACACACCTCGAGAGAAATACCGGAATTCCTGTTGACACATTCGATGAGAGATTTACGACAAGTACAGCTAAACAGATCCTTCACGACCAAGGTGTTTCAGAGAAAGAACAAAAGAATATCATCGACCAAGTTGCGGCATCCATAATCCTTCAGGCCTGGCTAGATCATAAGATAAGCGCTTCTGGACCCCTTAAAGAGGTGGCAAGCGACTGATGGACGAGTCTGACAAAGACCCCGAACTAACCGATGGGGACGACACTCCGGAGAAAAGTATTCCTGAATACTCTGACGAGCCAGTATCTATGTACCCGTTAATCCCAGACGGTGAGGAAAATGAAATAGAGTATGGCGATATTGGTTTTCGAGAAGAGGAAGCGCCTAGCACTTTTCAAGATCCATATGCAGCCGAATATCAGGCATCACCAATTGAAGTTCAGGCGACTTCTACACCAAGTGTTCGCCCTCGTGATCTTCCCCCTTGGTATGAAGATGAATACTATGATGACCGAGAATGGGAGCGAATTCCTCCTCGCCTCAATACGGCTATAAGATTCGCTATATTTGCATCCGTTATTATCATTATCGGATTCGTTACGTACAACTTTGTTCGTGGGTGGGTTGATGACCAGCTAGACCCTCCTGGGGAGCCAGGTGCCGAACTTGTAATAGAAATTCCTCAAGGTGCAACGACAGACGACATTGCTCGGATACTGGCTGAAAACGATGTAGTTGCTAACAGTACGGTGTTTCGGTATTACCTGCGTTATAAAAATGCATCAGATTTTCAAGCAGGAGAGTATGCCTTCCAGATGAATAGTGCCGTATGGGACGCAAGAGAAAGCCTTGAAAGAGGCCCAATAGAGGTAGTCGAAGAACGTTTTTTTGTTACGATTCCTGAAGGTTTAACGCTACAGGAAATGAAAAATATCCTACTGCAACAAGTATCTTCCTTCGATCCCAGCGAACTTGAATTAGCCATTAATTCATCTCAAACTCCTGCCGTGCTTGGAGAAGAATGGCTGGGACTGATACGTGAAGGTATATATTTTCCCGAAACGTATGATGTCGCCGAAGATTCATTGGAAGATGAGCAGTCCTTTCTCAATAGAATGGTTGCGCAATTTGATGTCGTTGCAAATGAAGTGCAACTAGCAGACCTATCAGTAGCGCTAGGCCTAAATCCGTATCAGATACTTATAGTCGCTTCGTTGATCGAAGAAGAAGCAAAAACTGAAGGTGATCGTGGGAAAATAGCCCGTGTAATCTACAACAGGCTCGATTTGGGAATGCCGCTCGGCATAGACGCAACGATAGTTTATGCACTTGAAGGAGATAGACAACTCTCACAAAGCGATCTTGAAGTAGACTCACCCTACAATACAAGGATCTATTCGGGGCTACCTCCAAGTCCAATTGCCGCCCCTGGAAAGCTCTCTTTGGAAGCAGCGCTAAATCCTGAAGTGGGCGATTGGCTTTACTATGTAAGAACTGACGAATTCGGTCCAGGTTCGCATACATTTGCGACCACAAATCAAGAATTTCAGCAGGCCGTTCAGATCTGTATAGAAAGAGACCTTGGGTGTGGCTAAGTTCTTCATTCCTTCGGCTGGGAGAACAGCAGCAGCGGTAATCGGTGACCCTGTCCTCCACTCTTTATCTCCAACAATTTACAATGCTGCATTTGAACATGATCAAGTGAATTGGAGCTACTCTGCTGTGAACATAACGGGTGAGCAAGTGAGCGATGTGCTCGAAGAAATGCGCCAGTTTGAAGTAGGTGGTCTTTCCGTCACTATGCCTCATAAAGAGATGGTCGCTAATTTAGTTGATGAGACTACCCGCCATGCCGAAAGGCTCGGGGCTGTCAATTGCGTTTCCAAAAATGGGAGCACTCTTGTAGGTCACAATACAGATGGGGAAGGGTTTATAAAAGCTATTGAAGCTGAAACAAAAGAGGGGGCTGAAGGAAAGTCATACTTAGTCATAGGAGCTGGCGGAGCAGCCAAAGCAGTTGCCTTAGCTTTAGGTGAGGCAGGCGCTGCGGAAGTTATTGTTTCAAGCAGAAACGCTTCAAAGTCTAGAAAAGCTGCATCCTTGGCAGGGAAAGTTGGCCGGTCCGGATCTTTGTCTGAAGCTAAGAGGGTAGATGTGATAATTAATGCAACGCCGATTGGTATGCGAGGAGCTGGTAATGAGAATCAGCTTCCTTTGCCCGTTGAAGCCATGCATAAAGGCCAAATAATCGTTGACTTGATTTATCATCCCTTGGAGACCGAATTTCTTAAAAATGCAAGCCGAATTGGAGCTCGTACTATGAACGGGATAGGAATGCTTATCCACCAAGCTGCTTTGCAATACACGCTTTGGACAAATAAAGAAGCCCCCTTAGATGTCATGCAAGACGCCGTAATTCAACAAATTTCTAAATAATTCGCCAGATTAGAAATAACTCCGCACAGAACCTCTCCGTAATGACTACTCTCAAGTTGTGGATATGAAGCAAATTCAAGTCGAACTAGGAGAGAGGTCATACCCTGTTCTTATTGGGACGGAATGCCTAGATCAAGCTCTGGACTCCCTTTTGCCCAAACAAGCGAAAAGAGCAGCAATAGTAACCCAGCCCAATATTGGAATCGCTCCGTCTACTTCAACAGAGCAAGAGACATTCCAAATAGGTGATGGTGAGAGTACTAAGACTCTAAAGACGATAGAAGATTTATGCAGCAAATGGGCTCAATGGGGGCTTACGCGAACAGATGTGGTCGTTGCGATCGGTGGGGGACTTGTCACTGACGTAGCAGGGTTTGCAGCCGCCGTTTACCATCGCGGCGTCAAAGTAATTCATGTCCCCACAACTCTATTGGGAATGGTTGATGCGGCCATCGGCGGAAAGACTGCTGTCAATCTCACTGAGGGGAAAAACCTTGTCGGCTCTTTCTGGCAGCCTGCAGGAGT
The DNA here is from genome assembly GCA_902529525.1 of Actinomycetota bacterium. Lineage (GTDB taxonomy): Bacteria > Actinomycetota > Acidimicrobiia > Acidimicrobiales > UBA8592 > UBA8592. The sequence continues at coordinate 20,648 of CABZWT010000012.1, read as the reverse complement.
TATCTGCGATGTGGCCACTTTGTCGTCTTTACCCCAACGCGAATGGCGGTGCGGATATGGCGAGGTAGCGAAGTATCACTTTTTGGGAGCCAAAGATCTTCATAAGCTCTCTTTAACTGAACAAATTATGAGTTGCATCCAGCTAAAAGCAGAGATCGTGCGGGAAGACGAACGAGAAACGGGCCGAAGAGCAATTCTCAACTACGGGCATACACTCGCCCACGCTCTTGAAATGGAAAAAGATTTCGCCCTAGCTCATGGCGAAGCGGTTGCTATAGGAATTCGCTACGCCGCCGAAATAGCGAAAATACTGGGAAGGATAGATCAAGAACGAGTTGAAGAACATGAAAAAATCTTGGAACATTACGGGCTTTCGTATTCTCTTCCTTCTTCATGTGATTGGGGTCGAATAGTTGGCCTATTCCAAAGGGACAAGAAAGCACTCGACGGGATTTCTTTCGTTCTTGATGGACCTAACGGAGTAGAGGTAGTAAAAATTGAAAATCAAGAGATTCTGAAAGAAGCGATGGAGGCTATAAAGTGAAACAAGTCCTACTAGTATCCGGGCCTAATTTAAATTTACTCGGAGAGCGAGAACCTGAAATCTACGGCGAATCAACTCTTGACGATTATGTTACAAGGGCTGAATCAGTGGCAGCTGAATATGGTTATGAATTAATCCATCGACAATACAACGATGAGGGAAGCATCGTTGAAGAAATACAATTAGCGCGGAATACATATTTAGGCATAATAATTAACCCCGGAGCGCTTACCCACTATGGATGGTCGATCCATGATGCCTTAGCAGCCTACGAAGGCCCAGTTATTGAATTGCATTTGTCAAACCCTAATGCGCGCGAATCATGGAGGCATACCTCGGTTGTCGCCCCTGTTGCAACAGGATCGATTATAGGTTTGGGCGGTTACGGTTATGAGCTTGCTGTGCATGCCTTAGCTGATGCTCTGAAATGAATCGGCTACGAACAGGACAATCATTAAGCCCATTAGACCTTTCTGATAGGTCAGATAAAGTTCGAGCCCAGATCTCAAAGAGCGAAGCAGTAGTTGTTATGGACCCTTCGAATGTTCAATGGATGACAGGGTTTACCGGAAGCAACGGAACTGTCTATATCGACCACGAGAGGTTCGTTCTTATCACCGATCAAAGGTACCAAGAGCAGGGACCTCTTCAAATAATGCAGACTGGCTCAACGGCTGAACTGTCGATTTCAAAAAATTCAATAGAAGATTTGTCTAAACTTGCGGGACGTAAAACAATTAAGCTTGATTCCAATCAAGTGACCTGGGGGACAGCTGTACGTCTTGGTGAAACCCTTGAAGGCGACATTGTCCCTTCTGACCCCTTAAATGCTCTTAGGGCGCAAAAAGATCAATGTGAAATAGAAAGAATCTCTCTTGCAGCAAAGATAGTTGACCAAGCCCTGAAAGACACAGTTCCTCTTTTTTCTCAGAAGACATCCGAGAGGGAAATAGCTTCGCATCTTGATAACAAAATTCGAGAATATGGCGCATCGGAAAGTGCCTATAAGACAATAGTTGCATCTGGCGTGAATAGCTCTAAACCACATGCGCAACCAACCGAAAAACAAATTGAGCAAGGTGATTTACTAATAATTGACGTAGGCGCAGTCGTCGACGGCTATAGGTCAGATATGACACGAACTTTCGTTATCGGTAAACCCACCGACTTACAGGAGAACTACTTGGGGGTAGTTCTCGAAGCGCAACAAGAAGGAATAAAGATTCTTGAACCAGATATGCCATGTGCCGAGATAGATCGACGTTGTCGGACGAAAATTGAAGAAGCGGGATGGGGGTCATCCTTCATCCACGGCACGGGACATGGTGTTGGGCTTGATATTCATGAATCACCTGCCATCAATAGTCAAAGTAAAGAAAAATTGTTGACTGGAATGGTGGTAACTATTGAGCCTGGAATTTACTTTACAGACAGTTGTGGGGTCCGATGGGAAGACCTATACGAAATAACCGAAACAGGGGCAAGGCAATTAACTCTTAGTAGCAAGTCGCCGCAAGCCTAACGCTATCCGGTTAGAGTGGAACACTAATATTAAATACACTTGGGAGCGAAATGGCCTCTGTATCCACGAACGAACTAAAAAACGGTTGGACGTTGTTGCTCGATGGAAACCTCATGCAAGTAATTGAATTTCAGCATGTGAAACCCGGAAAAGGCCCCGCCTTCGTTCGAAGCAAGCTTAAAAATACCCGAACAGGAGCAGTCGTCGAGAAAACCTTTCGAGCTGGAGAGACGGTTGAGCGTGCGAATATAGATAAACGCGAAATGCAATACCTCTATCGAGATGGCGACGGATTCGTCTTTATGGATAACGAAACATATGAGCAAATTAATGTTGCCCCAGAGACTCTCGGCGAAACAGCGAATTATGTAGTTGAAGGCTCATCAGCAGTTCTTCTTATGTATGGCGATGAAATCGTTAGCACTGAACTGGCTGCTTCTGTGGAACTAGTAATTACTGAAACGGAGCCAGGCATCCAAGGGGATCGTGTTTCCGGAGCTACAAAACCTGCAACATTAGAGACTGGTCTAACTATCCAAGTCCCCCTATTTCTAGAGATTGGGGAGATAATCAAAGTGGATACCAGATCCGGAAGCTATATTAGCCGAGCGTAAGTGCTCTCTTTCAGAAGGGAGGGGCAAATGGATACAGCAGCTACAAACGAACTACCTGAAGGTACGCCCGACTACATTGCGAAGCGCCGTCAAGGCAGAGAGACTCTTCTTGGGTTGCTTTATGAAGCCGAATTGAAACAGGATGACTTGGTAAAGATCGTCGAAAGTAGTCCACTTGACCTAGATGGCTATGCACAGAGTATCTTTGACCGGTTACTAATGGATATTAAAAGAGTTGACGAAGAAGTCTCTGATATTAGTCAGAAATGGGAATTAGAGAGAATGGCCGCCGTGGACTTATCGATTCTTCGAATATCTATGTGTGAGATTATCTCAAACCCCAAGATCCCCGCAGCAGTTATCGTAAGCGAAGCAGTGGAACTGGCAGCTAAGTACTCTACTGACGCATCCGGCCCCTTTATTAATGGTGTTCTGGCAGAAGCGTGCTCGCGATTCCGTCCTGAAGAACCGATATAAGAGAAACGCAAAAATAAAAAATCAAGAAAGAGCGCGCAAAACCAGACTGAGATGGTAAGTTGTCTCTGACCGTAAATCGAGTCCAGTGAGGCTCAAACGGTGAAAGGTGCCGCGATGGCAGTACAAGAAGATGGAACAACGCCCCACATCAGGGGCGTTTTTGTTGCACGGTCGGAAGTCATGGACTCGGATGATGTGCGTCGAGCTTTATGGCGCATGGCGCATGAAATACTCGAGCATAATCATGGCATCTCCAATGTTGCACTTGTTGGCTTGCAAACCGGAGGAGTGCCACTCGCAAGGAAACTAGCGGAAAATCTTGCTGAGATTGAAGGATCAAATATCCCTGTTGGATATCTTGACGTGGCCTTCTACAGAGATGACATTGGGCTACGGCCAGTATCTCCTAGAGAGCCGACGGAAATACCATTTGATTTGAGTGATAAAACAGTCGTTCTGGTAGATGATGTTCTCTTCACTGGAAGAACCATTCGGGCTGCTTTAGATGCTGTCACAGACTTTGGTCGGCCAGCTTCTGTGCAGCTTGCTGTCATGGTCGATCGAGGGCACCGGGAACTCCCAATTCGTCCAGACTTTGTGGGAAAAAATATTCCTACTCGAAGAGACGAACTTGTTGACGTTCGAGAAAAAAGTGTTCAAATCGGAGAATACAAGGAGTCGAACGAATGACATCGACAAAACATGTCAGGGGAGTAGATGACCTCGGGAAAGACGGGATTCTGGAAATTCTGGAACTAAGCAATCATTTTCTCGAGGTAAGTAATCGAAGGATCCCGAAGGTCCCTGCGCTCCGAGGGAAAACAGTCGCTTCGTTGTTTTTCGAAGATTCAACTCGGACTCGCTTAAGTTTTGAAAAGGCCGCTAAAAGATTATCCGCAGATGTCATGAACTTCAGTGTGTCTTCATCTTCAGTGAAAAAAGGTGAAAGCCTCAGGGACACTATCGAGACGATCTCCTCTATGGGGGCAGAAGCTATAGTCGTTCGCCATAAATCTGTCGGAGTTCCCTGGATGATAACTGAATGGACAGACGCTTCAGTCGTTAATGCTGGTGATGGAGCCCATGAACATCCAACACAATCGTTAGCTGATTGTTACACCATTACACGGCAGTTTGGAAGCGTAGAAGGGAAACGAATTGTTATTGTAGGGGATATCAAGCACTCCAGAGTTGCTCGATCTAACGTAAAGGCATTCAGCGCTCTTGGAGCAAAGGTCGCACTAGTGGCCCCTCCGACTCTGTTGCCCTCATCGGTAGATAACTGGCCGGTGGATGTCATAGAGGATCTTGACGTAGCAATAAAAGAAGCTGACGTCCTGTATCTCCTTCGGATGCAACTTGAACGTCAAAAAGAATCGTTAGTTCCATCGCTGCGCGAGTATACAAATTTCTATGGTTTGACCTTAGACCGTTCTCAAAAACTTCAGAAGTCTTCAATAATAATGCACCCGGGCCCAATGAATCGCGGGGTTGAAATTACCGGAGATATTCCAGCTTTCCCAAATGCACTCATAACGAACCAAGTAGGGAATGGAGTAATCGTAAGAATGGCGGTTCTCTATCACCTTCTTGGCTCTGGCGTAGCTCTCGCTGGACTACATAGTGAGGGCGAAGAAGATGGCTGACCTTGTTATCAAAGGAGGAACTGTCCTTGACAAATCTGGGTCAAGAAAGGCAGACGTTGCCATAGGCGCTGATGGTAATATCTCACAAATTGGTACAGATATCGATGGGGAGAGAGTAGTCGATGCGGCTGGGTGCATAGTTAGCTCAGGATTAGTTGATCTGAACTCGGATTTCTGCCAGCCAGGCAATGAAGAAATCGAAACTATAGAGTCAGGGACCAGAAGTGCTGTTCTCGGAGGTTATACAGCCGTTATGCTCATGCCTCATACTTCTCCAGCAATACATTCTGCCGCAGCTGTCAAGGAGATGCAGAGTCTTCGTAGCGAAGCTCTTTGCCATATTGAACTTTCAGGCTCGCTCACTCTCGACGGTTCGGGGGACGCGTTATCACCCATTGGTGAAATGGCGAGCTTAGGCGTTCGGTTCTTCACTCACTCAAATCTCGCCTCATTAGATTTATCTCTTCTTCGAAGAGCAATGGAATACAGCTCAAGGTTCAATGTCACTATAGGGCTCACACCTTTTGTCGGCGGCAACGGCCATATGAACGAGGGTAATGTTTCTTCAGATCTTGGAATAAGGGGAGTCGCTATAGAAGAAGAAGAAATCTTAACCTACCAATTCGTTAAGATGGCTAAACTTACAGGTGCCAGAGTACACCTCCAGCAGGTCTCATCTCCCAAAGCTATCGAAATCATTTCTGGAGCGAGAGCCGACGGTGTTTCAGTAACATGCGAAGTGTCCCCACATCACTTCGCTTTAACGGATGAGGAGGTAAGAAGCTATAGGTCGGTTTATAAGGTAGCTCCTCCACTAAGAACAGGTAGAGAAGTAGAGGCAATTAAAAAACTGATTACAAGCGGCCAAGTAGATGCAATCGCAACATCTCATACCCCAAATTCCCATCAGGAAGTCGATCTCCCTTTCGAGGAAGCACCCTATGGGGTAATTGGACTAGAAACAGCATTTGCTGTGTCCGTAACGGAATTGAATTTGCCGCTTCATGAAATTATGTCTGCTATGTCCTGGGTTCCTGCTGAGATAGCGGGTATCGAAGCAACCCATGGTGGTGTGCTCTCGGAGGGAAGGCCTGGAAACCTAATAGTAATTGAAGAAGACACCAAATGGAGTCCCAGTATCTCTCAAATGGCTAGCAAAAGCACAAATAGCCCTTTTGACGGGCATCAACTTCAGGGAAAAATTAAGCACACATTTATAAATGGAGAAGCAGTTGTTCTACATGGTGAAACACAAAGATAACGAAGGGAATAAATGACTGAGATAAAACAAGCAGCACTTGTCCTAGAAGATGGAACCCTCTTTGAGGGGGAACTAATCGGTTATGAACCAGACCAGGGCTATGCAAGCGGAGAGGTAGTTTTTAATACTGCGCTTACTGGATATCAAGAAGTTATAACGGATCCGTCCTATGCAGGTCAGATTATCACCTTCACGTATCCTCATATTGGGAACTATGGAATAAACGCTGAAGACTTCGAAAGTAGCAAGCCGTATTGTAGGGGAATCATAATCAAGGATTTAGCAAGACGTCATAGTAACTGGCGGTCAGATACAAGCCTTAATGCTTTCCTTATCGATTCAAAAGTTTCTGGAATTTGTGGGGTGGACACTAGGCGGCTGACCAGACATATCCGCGAAGCCGGCGCCATGCCAGGAGCTTTCGGAACCGCCGATGAAAGCACTTTACTTGCTGCAGCCAAAAAAGAGCCAGGAACTAGCAACATTGATCTTGTCGCGGAAGTGACATGTCCTGAACCCTATTTTGTTCCTGCAACTAGAAACAACGGAACGCACAATAAGAAAATAGTCGCTCTAGATTTTGGAATAAAGAGAACAATTATTAAACATCTTTCGATGATCGGAGATGTGCAGGTTGTTCCAGCTTGGACTTCAGCTGATGACGTTCTCTCATATGAGCCTGATGGGGTTTTTCTCTCTAATGGGCCCGGAGACCCGTCTTCTGTTAAAAAAGCGCCAGAAACTATTGCTCGTTTGCTTGGAAAAGTCCCGATGTTTGGAATATGTCTTGGGCATCAACTCTTAGGTATAGCGATCGGAGCTGAGACAGTAAAGATGCCATTTGGCCACCATGGCGCAAACCACCCCGTGAAAAATATGATTACAGGAGAAATTGAAATAACCAGTCAGAATCACAATTTCGCAGTTGACCCTGAAACGCTGAACGGGAAAGCGTCCGTAACCCATGTGAATCTTAATGACGGAGTATGTCAAGGCCTTACTATTTCCGAAGCGAATGCCTTTAGTGTCCAACACCATCCTGAGGCAGGGCCGGGACCGCATGACAGCGCTTATTTGTTTTCAGAGTTTGATCAACTAATTGACAGGGTGAATGGTGGCCAAGATGCCTAAAAGAACTGATATCAAAAAGATTCTCCTAATAGGATCCGGACCTATAGTTATCGGCCAGGCGTGTGAGTTTGACTACTCGGGTACCCAAGCGTGCCGCGTTCTTCGCGAGGAGGGCTACACGGTTATATTAGCAAATTCGAACCCTGCAACGATCATGACTGACCCAGACTTTGCAGATGCAACCTATATAGAGCCTCTAACGGCAGAAGTACTAACAAAGATAATAGAAGAGGAGAAGCCCGACGCCCTCTTACCAACTCTCGGCGGCCAGACCGCTCTTAATTTAGCTATGGAACTAGTTGAAATGGGAGTTTTAGAAGCAAATGGAGTCGAACTTATCGGAGCTGATGCTGAAGCAATCGCCACAGCAGAGGATAGAGCTCGTTTTAAAGATGCCATGATAGAAATCGGTTTGCCAGTCCCGATCAGCGGGGTTGCGCACTCGATGGACGATGCGGAAAAAATCATTGAAGAAATAGGCCTTCCAGTTATTGTCCGGCCAGCTTATATTCTTGGAGGGAAAGGAACCGGAATAGCTGAAACCCTCGAAGAGTTTAATAAGTTAGCGTCTAATGGTCTCGCAGCTAGCCCTATTCATGAGATTCTAGTCGAGCAATCGATTAAAGGATGGAAAGAATATGAACTAGAGGTCATGAGAGATAGGGCAGATAACTGTGTAGTCGTCTGCTCCATAGAGAACCTAGATCCAATGGGTGTACATACTGGTGATTCGATTACTGTCGCACCGACTCAAACATTATCTGATGTTGAATATCAAACTCTTCGGAATGCCGCTTTTGCCTGTATGAGGAGAGTTGGGGTTGAAACCGGTGGATCTAACGTTCAATTCGCAGTCGATCCCGCTACCGGAGAGTTCGTCATCATCGAAATGAATCCGCGAGTTAGCAGGTCCTCGGCCCTTGCCTCTAAAGCTACAGGATTTCCGATTGCAAAGATTGCTACGAAGCTAGCGATCGGATACACGCTCGATGAGATTCCAAATGATATAACCAAAAAGACACCAGCAAGTTTTGAACCAACCATTGATTATGTAGTAACGAAAATACCTAGGTGGGCTTTTGAAAAATTTCCCGGAACCCCTGCTGTTCTGGGCACACAAATGCAATCAGTGGGTGAAGTGATGTCGATTGGTAGAACATTTCCAGAGTCGCTTCAAAAAGCCATCCGCTCTCTTGAGTTAGGGAGGTTTGGCCTTAACGCTGATAATAGCGAAGTCAATTTCCAAGATATTCATGATGAAGATCTCCTCAAGAAAGTTGAAGTTGGGACGCCAACTCGATTATTTGAGGTGGCAGAGTTGCTCTATAGAGGCGTATCGATAGAAGCGCTTCATGATGCGACGGGGATTGATCCTTGGTTCCTTGATCAAATGCTTCTCATCGTAGAAGAGAGATCTTTTCTTGAAGAACAGAATTTAGAAAGCGTTTCACACTTTTCAATGCGTCGCGCGAAACGATTGGGGTTCAGCGACTACCAGCTCGGTTACCTATGGGGTGAAGAAGAGGAGGCAGTGAGGAATAAGCGTGTCGAACTAGGAGTTCTTCCCGTCTTTAAGACAGTTGATACTTGTAGCGCCGAATTTGAAGCTGAAACTCCATATCATTACTCAACCTATGACGATGACAATGAAGTAGCAGCCTCAGATAAGCCGAAGGTGGTTATTCTTGGTTCCGGACCTAACCGCATAGGGCAGGGAATCGAATTTGACTACTGTTGTGTCCATGCGAGCTTTGCACTGAGGGAAATAGGTTATGAGACCATCATGGTAAATTGCAACCCAGAAACAGTTTCAACAGATTACGACACAAGTGACCGCTTATTCTTTGAACCTTTGACTGAAGAAGATGTTAGGAACATCCTTGAAGTAGAAACTGAATCAGCAAAGAGAGCCAATGGTCCTGGAATAGCTGGAGTTATTGTCGGCCTCGGAGGCCAAACTCCCTTAAAGCTCGCTAACTCCTTACCTGAAAACATAATCGCTGGAACCTCTCCAGATTCCATTGACTTAGCTGAAGATCGTGAAAGGTGGAACGCTGTATGTTCGCAGCTAGAGATTCCCCAACCGCCTGGAGGGACAGCTGTCAGCCTAGAGGAAGCCCTAGTCATAGTTGAACGTGTAGGATATCCAGTTCTTATCCGCCCCTCGTATGTCCTAGGGGGAAGGGCTATGAGCATCGTTTATGATGATGAGCAACTCAATGCAGCCATGCAGGAACTAACCGAGCAAGGAAGTCTAGGGCGCGAAGGTGGGTTATCTGCGGAACGGCCAGTATTAGTAGATCGTTTCTTGGAAGATGCCACAGAGGTCGATGTAGATGCGATCCGGGATAAAGATGGTGATGTGTTTATCGGCGGGATAATGGAACACGTCGAAGAAGCAGGTGTTCATTCAGGAGATAGCGCTTGCATGCTCCCACCGCAGAACCTCAGCACAACGACACTTGCGACTTTGGAGGAGTACACGAACCGAATTGCAGAAAGACTGGAAGTCGTTGGGCTCATCAATATCCAATATGTTGTGAAGAAGGTCGGGGAGTCGGAAACAGTCTTTGTTATTGAGGCGAATCCACGTGCCTCAAGGACTGTGCCTTTCGTTTCAAAGGCTATTGGTATTCCATTGGTGAAAGTCGCCTCAAGAGTAATGCTTGGAGAGACGCTTTCAGGGCTTAAAGAAAATGGTGGATTAGAGTCTAAAGCCGCTGGTGAGCATGTGTCAGTAAAAGAAGCAGTCTTACCCTTTAATAGGTTTCCAGAAACCGATGCAATCCTTGGTCCTGAGATGCGCTCAACTGGAGAAGTGATGGGTATAGATGTAACTCCGGGCCTAGCCTTTGCAAAAAGTCAAATAGCTGCTGGAATGGCCCTCCCTGAAACAGGCACTGTTTTCCTCTCTTTAGCGGACCGAGACAAAGAAATAGGTATTGAAACTGCGTCATTGCTCACCAAGCTCGGATTTACTATTGCAGCTACTCGTGGAACAGCAGCTGCGCTTACCGCAGCAAAAATTGAAGTAATCGATGTCATTGCCAAGATCGGGGAGAAGGAAGGGACCACGGCCATTGAGCTGATAGAGTCAGGCAAAATTCGATTAGTTATCAACTCGCCTCGAGGGCGAGGCCCTCGAGCAGATGGTGACCACATACGAAAAGCTGCAGCTGAACAGGGCATTCCCCTTTTAACCACCGCATCTGCTGGTCTAGCGTTAGCTAAAGGACTTATCGACTGGCGCAGTCACACTCTTCGGGTGCGGCCTCTGCAGCATTTTCACAAAAAAACATCAACACAACAACGATTAGAGATCTAGCGATGGCTTCTCGTCAGAACTCCTCAGCATTACAAGCGAAAGTCGGCGAACTATACCTAAAAAACCCTGTAATGCTTGCATCGGGAACAGCTGGACACAGCGCAGAATTTTCTTCGTTTCTTAACTTAAGCGAACTAGGTGCAGTAGTGGTGAAAAGTCTTTCTCCTTACCCATGGAAGGGAAATCCAGCACCACGAGTCCATCAGACTCCCTCAGGAATGATCAACAGCGTTGGCTTGCAGGGTCCGGGGTTAGAGAAATGGGCCGAAAATGAAATGCCTCCCCTAATCGAGTCAGGGGCTGCCATCATCGTCAGTATTTGGGGGCGCACAATTCATGACTATACAGAGGCAGCGAACTTCTGCAGAGAGCTCCCTGATGAAGTTATAGCGATTGAAGTGAATGTATCATGCCCAAATGTCGAAGAACGTGGAGCTATTTTCTCCCATTCAGCGGACATGACAAAGGCTGTTATGGAAGCAACCAACACAATTGATCGACCTAAGTGGGCCAAATTGAGCCCGAACACATCTGATCTAGTGGCAATTGCTAGAGCCGCAGTTTCGGGAGGCGCAGACGCTCTTACTCTAGTGAACACACTTCTAGGGATGGTCATAGATAGTGAAACAGGAAAACCTATTCTGGGAGCAGGTGGAGGAGGGTTGAGCGGTCCAGCCATTCGACCTGTAGCTGTTCGTTCAGTCTTTGATGTCCGGTCAGCTCTTCCAGACATCCCGATAGTTGGCGTCGGAGGCATATCGTCCCATAAACACGCGCTCGAATTTCTTATGGCTGGCGCAAACGCAGTTCAAATTGGTACAGCAAATTTTGCCGATCCCCGAGTGTCTAAAAAAATAATCAAAGGCCTCCGCCAGTGGTGCAAGCGGAACTCAGTTGAAGACATCGCATCAATAGTGGGAAAAAGCCAAACAAGTAACGACTTGTATAAACGACAAAAGGAAGAAGAGTAGACATGGAAAGAAACGATGAGATAAGAGATAAGCTCGCATTGGCCTTGGATGTGGATGATTTAGTTGTTGGAGTTCGTCTGGCGAGAGAACTGAAATCGTATTTCTCAGTGCTAAAGATCGGTTTGGAGCTATATAGCGCTGCAGGGCCGGAAGTGATCGGTACTTTTCAACAGCTCGGGTACAAAATTTTTCTCGACCTAAAATTGCATGATATTCCCAATACAGTCCACCGAGCTTCGAAGGTTCTTGGTTCTCTTGGGGTCAATTATCTCACGCTTCACACATCCGGAGGTTCTGAGATGATGTCAGCTGGTGTAGAAGGACTTCTAGAAGGAGCTCAGAATGCCGGTATTGGGGCGCCAGTCGCTTTGGGCGTGACAATCCTCACCAGTGACCCAAATGCCGATGAAGAATTGATGAAACAGCGCATTGGGGTAGCGAAAGATTCTGGTTGCTTAGGTTTGGTATGCTCGGCTCTAGACTTACCCATTGTTTCTAAGCAAGCTCCAGACTTGTTAACCGTTGTCCCCGGGATCCGCCTATCAGGAGCGGAGGCGCATGATCAAAAGAAAGTGGCTACCCCATCTAAGGCACTTGAAGAAGGTGCTGGGCTTCTGGTGATAGGGAGATCTGTAACGGAAGCAGAAAATCCAACTGAAGCTGCTGAAACAATCTACTCAGATATAGCTAATCTATAACACCTCTTAAGAGAAATACACCACTATCGACGTGCTCAGAACTATTCTTTATGTATGGCATCACCTCCTAAATTAACAGACGCACAGCGCAAAGCCGCTCTTGAGAAAGCTGCTGAAGCCCGAAAAGTACGCGCAGAGCTAAAGGCGCGAATAAAAATGGGTTCCCTTACATTAAGGCAAGTTCTGGACATCTCAGATCAAAATGAGATTGTAAGTAGAACGAAAGTCCTTGCAATTCTTGAATCAATGCCAAAAATTGGCAAAGTGAAGGCAAGGAGACTCATGGAGAGTATAGGTATCGCAGAAAGCAGGCGTCTGCGTGGCCTAGGGGATCAGCAGCGAGCAGCTCTGCTCGCCGAGTTCGACTGATACTTCGCTATGTTGATTGTTGTTTCCGGTCCCGGGGGGGTCGGCAAAGGGACAATCGCTGAATTGCTTGTTGAAAAGCATGAGAAACTATGGCTTTCGAAAAGTTGGACTACGCGGCCTCGAAGAGGCACGGAGAATGAAGAGGCGTATATCTTTGTGACTCGTGAAGAATTTCAACAAGCCATTGAAGAAGGCGTATTTCTTGAATGGGCTGAATTTCACGGCAATTATTACGCTACTCCATGGCCTGACCCTCCTGAAGGCTATGACGTTCTTCTTGAAATTGATGTTCAAGGAGCCAAATCTATAACTGATCATGGACTTGAATTCTTAATGATTTTTGTCGATGCGCCCACGATTGAAGATCAAGCAGAACGTCTCCGTGGCAGGGGAGATAATGAAGAAGAAGTTTCACGGCGAATCGGTGAAGGGGAACGTGAACGAAATGATGCTAGGGATCTTGGCGCTATTTTTGTAATAAACGACGATCTTGATAGAGCAGTATCCGAAATATCTTCAATAATTTACACGAATCCTTCCAAAGAATAGGCAGGCTTGCGCGAAAGGTTGCCACAACTGCCCAAAGGAGCTGAAAGACGAGGTAGACTAAATTTCCTACCTGATCAGAAATCAATATGGAGATGAAATGGCTACCGAAAACGAATCAATGATTTCACCAGAAATAGAAGGCCTTCTTGAACGTTCCGCTGAAGAAGGAAAAGAAGGATCGAAGTTTCGATTAGTCACTCTTGGGGCAAAACGGGCACGACAAATCAATGCCTACATGTACCAACTGGGGGAGGGTCAAGGAGCATCAATACCTCCACAGGTAGCAACTGTTTCTAGTAAGCCCCTTACCATAGCTTTCGAAGAGATAATTGCCGGCAAGGTTGTAGCTGGAGAAGCAAGAGAAGAAGTTCCTGTCGAAGACTTTTCGGAAGAGATCACTGAATCTACTGAAGCTGAATAATCTGAAGGGCAGTTATGATTTCTGGGAAAAAAGTCGTTCTAGGTATAACCGGAGGCATAGCAGCGTATAAATCTGTTGAAGTGGTGCGCCGGCTAGTAGAAAGCGGCGCTCACGTAGCTCCCATTATGACTTCAGGAGCAAAGAGATTTATTGGCGAAGTGACTTTAAGCGCTTTAGCAAGCGAACCTGTTAAGTCATCTCTTTGGGATGAAGATGATCCGATACCTCATACAACTCTTGGACAAGAAGCGGACGTGATCCTAGTTGCGCCTGCAACGGCCAGACTTATAGGGACATATGCTGCTGGAATTTCGAATGATTTATTGACTGCCACTCTTCTTGCTTCAAGAGCGCCAGTAATTTTGTGTCCAGCTATGCATACCGAAATGTGGGAACATCCAGCAGTGCAGGAGAACATCAGGATGCTTCAAAATCGAGGTGTAACTATTGTTGCTCCTGAGGATGGAAAGTTAGCTGGTGGGGATGTAGGTAAGGGACGATTAGCTTCTCCGAATGCAATAATTTCTGCTGTAGAGCAAACGCTGACACTCGACGACTTAGCAGAGTTCAAAATCCTCGTTACAGCTGGTGGGACCCGAGAGCCGATTGATCCAGTCCGTTTCATAACAAACAGATCAACAGGTAAGCAAGGGTATGCACTAGCTGAAGCAGCAGTTGCTCGAGGCGCCACGGTTACTTTAGTAACGACTGTAGATCGGGAAGCTCCTATCGGAGTAGAGATTAAACATGCAGAGACAGCAAGCGATCTTCGTTCAGCGGTCATGTCCTGCGCAGATAATTACGATGTGATTATTATGGCTGCTGCCGTAGCTGACTTTCAACCATCGTTGCCATCGGATAGGAAATTGAAGAAGTCAGAGCAAATAAGCAACTTAGAGATAGAGCCCACCCACGATTTTCTTATTGACCTGGGTGAGGGGAAATCTCCTCACCAGATTATTGTTGGCTTCGCTGCAGAGACTGAAGAGCTCGAAAAGAATGCGAAAGAAAAATTACAAAGAAAAAACCTAGATCTAATTGTCGCAAATGATGTTTCAGCTCCAGATACTGGTTTTGCGCATGATACGAATGAAGTTCTCTTGATAACGGGAGAAGGAAAAACGAATGTTTCTCTTGCCAGTAAGCGCGTCGTAGCAGATAAGATTCTTGACGCCGTACTCGTATTGAGAGAAAGTAAGGTCTGATGTTTATGTCTACTACTATGAATTTGAGTTTCGCATTATGACTTCATCATTTACATTTACTTCAGAGTCTGTAACGGAGGGCCACCCCGACAAAATGGCAGACCAGATATCCGACTCTATTCTCGACGCATTGTTGGCTTCTGACCCTAAATCGCGTGTTGCCTGTGAAACTTTAGTTACTACTGGCATAGCAATAGTGACTGGGGAAATCAGCACTGAAGAAGCATACGTAGACATACCTGGCATTGTCCGAGAGACAATCTGTCGAATTGGATATGACAACCCAGCATTAGGCTTTGACGGAAGCACTTGCGGCGTGATGGTTGCACTTGATGAGCAGTCAGGTGATATTGCACAGGGGGTGGGAGCGTCTCAAGAAGCGCGATCAGGTCAGTCAACCGATGAGTGGGACAGTACAGGGGCCGGTGATCAAGGGTTAATGTTCGGATATGCGTCAAATGAGACAGATGCCTTCATGCCCATGACTATAGACCTTGCCCACAGAATGGCATATCGCCTCGCGGAAATTCGTCGCAGTGGTGTTATTCCATATCTTCGCCCAGATGGAAAAACTCAAATCACTATCGAATACGTGGATGGTGTACCCGTTCGGCTAGAGAACGTTGTGGTGTCCACCCAGCACAACGAGGGTATTGATACGAAGCATCAAATAACGCCCGATATTCTTGAACACGTAATTCGACCAGTCATTCCTGAGCAGTTTAAAGATGATGATTACAACACATTTATTAACCCGACAGGTCGTTTCGTTAACGGTGGCCCTGTTGCAGATGCGGGGCTTACTGGAAGGAAAATAATCGTTGACACCTATGGAGGAATGGCTAGACACGGTGGGGGCGCATTCTCTGGGAAAGACCCTTCCAAAGTCGATAGAAGTGCCGCATATGCAGCTCGGTGGGTGGCAAAAAATGTTGTTGCTTCCGGAGCTGCGGATCGGTGCGAAGTTCAAGTTGCGTACGCTATAGGAGTAGCAAGGCCCATGTCGATACTTGTAGAAACATTCGGATCAGAAAAAGTGGATCCCAATGCTATCGAAAAAGCAGTAGGGGAAATTTTCGACCTCCGTCCCGCTGCTATTGTCCATGAACTAGACCTGTGCCGCCCCATATATGCTTCGACTGCCGCATATGGCCATTTTGGACGCGATGATGAACGATTTACTTGGGAGCGTCTTGACAAGGTTTCGGATATTCAGAATGCTTTAGGGCTATAGAATAATTCGATTTCCTGCATCAAGCCATCAGTTGAAAAGTGGGCTTCATGGATGACGAAAAACGGATTATTCCAAAAACTGTAAGAGTTATTCCAGACCTGCCTGCAGTCTCGAAAGAATTTGACTATATGGTTCCTGTTAATTGGATTGAATCCGGACTGGCATCGAAGCTTACTATTGGATCTTTGGTCAGGATCCAATTTCGGAACCGTTCGATCGGAGCTTGGGTTAGCCAAATAAATCCTAGAACTGAAGCTGGTATTCAATTACAGCCAATAAAAAAAATTAGTAGCCAAGGTCCTTCGGAAGAAGTACTTAGTCTGGCCCGTTGGGCAGCAGATCGTTGGCAAGGCCCGATTTCACGATTTTTGAAGACAGCAAGTCCTCAACGAATGGTCAAGTCTATTCCACCGAGTCGACCCTCAAGGAAAGTGGAAATGCCGACGAGCGAGCTTGTTGCTTCTGCATTTGGTGCTGTTCCAAGCGTTGTTCGGATCTCTCCAGTAGCTGACCGGTGGCCATATATACAAGCTGCAGTATCACTGGGGAATGCTCTCATTCTTCTTCCGTCTGCTTCTGACGTACGGATTGTGGTCAACCGTTTACGGCGTATGGGGGTGAACGTCGGTGAATATAGTAAGGACTGGGCTGTTGGCTTATCGGGAGGAACAGTAGTCGGTAATCGTTCTGCAGCGTTTGCTACTGTCAAAGATCTCTCAGCTATTTTAATGATTGATGAGCATGATGAATCTTTTCAGGAAGAAGCTTCACCTACGTGGCACTGTAGAGAAGTTGTTTTAGAACGCGCTAAAAGGCATGGCCTTCCATGTGTATTTACTTCACCTATTCCAACGCCTGAAGTACGTCACCAGAGCAGGCTTATAAGTGAAGAAACTATTGAAGAAGTTCAAGGATGGTCATCGATTAAAGTTATTGACCCTCGTGAAGATGACTCAGCTATGGGCGGCTTGTGGCCAAGGTCAACTATAGAAGCTTTGAAGTCCGCTGAACGTTCGATTGTTGTTCTGAATCGAACAGGGCGGGCGCGCCTCCTTGCCTGCAGGCAGTGTGGTGAATTAGTAACATGTTCAGATTGTGGAAGCGCTATGCAGCAGTTAGAAGATGATCTTCTTGAGTGCACTAGATTCGGTCATTCGAGACCGGTTCTGTGTTCTGTTTGTTTGTCGACAAGTATGAAAAATCTTCGTATCGGGGTTACCCGTGCTGGTGAGGAACTGGAGGCGCTTTTAAATAAGCCGGTTACTCAAGTTACTAAGGAAACGTCTTCGATTGATTTTCAAAGGTCAAAAATATATTTAGGAACTGAAGCTGTGCTTCACCGTGTTGATTGGGCGGATTTGGTTGTCTTCGCTGATTTTGATCAAGAACTGCTCGCTAAGAGATACCGCTGTGAAGAACAAGCCTTATCGAAATTGGTCAGGGCAATTCGGTTAGTGAACAGGAGAAGTGGTGCTTCGGGAAATGTCGTTGTGCAATCTCGACAGCCTAACCATCCGTTTTTTGGTGTTTTGTCCAAGGGAGGTGTTGAAGCATGGTGTGATAAAGAGAGCAGCAGGCGCGCAATTATCCAATATCCTCCATTTGGGCATTTGGCAGTCATTTCGGGACCTGGGTCTGAAGAGTATATAACGGAGGTTGCGGCTCAAAGTAATTTAGAAGTTCTTGGCCCAAATGATGGTGCTTGGTTGGTGAAATCTCCTCACTTGGAAGATCTGTCTGGGGCTCTCTCGAGGGTTCCCCGTCCGAAGAAGCGACTTCGGCTTGCTATAGACCCTGCTAGGTTCTGAAGACTTAGGACTCGTATTGGGTCCAAGCTTGTCGCCGGATTTCATACATAGCGATTGAAGCAGCAACTGCAACATTCAATGAGCCAATCTTTCCTAATTGTGGGATATAGGAAGTTGCGTCACATTCTGTGAGTATCTTTGGCTCTATCCCTCGATCTTCATGCCCGATGACAAAGCATACATTACCGCTCAGATCAACCTCGAAGATCGGAAGCGAATCGGTCGCAAGTTCAAGAGCGACGATAGTGTACCCTTCAGATCTGGCTTCAATGATGGCTTCACTAGGAGTATCAAATTCTTTCCACTGTATGTAGCGTTCAGAACCTAATGCAGTTTTCCCTACTTTAGAATTGTCGGGAGTGGTAGCGTTAGAAGTGAACCAAATATGGTCTACCCGCTCGGCGGCTGCTGTTCGGAGGATAGAACCGACATTGTATGGTCCTTGAACCCCACAGATGATAATGGCTAATTTTCCTCGCGGTTTTTTTCGCCAATCTCTATGAAGTCTTTTTAGTTGGGTTCCAGATAGATTTTGGCTCATTTCACGGTGACCTTCAATAGTCGGTATCCAGATTTACTAGACAGTCTCTGAACGTTATAGCTAACTTTATCTAACCATTTTGAAAGGCTGTCAGCTCCCAAGTGTTTCTGTACAACCAAAATCGCTTCTCCATCATCAGACAATCTTTGTAGCCATAGATCCAGCATTGTGTAAAGTTTAGATTTTCCGATCCGAATCGGAGGGTTTGACCAGATCAGATCAAAGCGTATGGCCTCATCGATGTGGTCAGGGTGTTCAACGTTTACTCCAAATTCTCCTACATTATCTATGGTTAAAGAGCGGGCACGTGAGTTGATATCAGTTGCCCATATCTGAGCCTCTGGGAAACGATGGCATAAGGTTCTAGCAATTGGGCCATACCCGCACCCGAGGTCCAAAGCAGTCTTCACGGTTGCATCTGGTCGCGGGGCGTGCTGGAGAAGGTATTTTGTGCCAGGGTCAATTTTCTTTGAAGAAAAGATGCCGCTACTAGTTCTTAAAGTCGCTGTAAGGTCCGGGAGCACAAGATCAACCGTAAAATTCTCTGATGGGACAGTAGGGTCTTCATCAAAATAATGTGATTGGGAATCCATGTAAGAAACGCTACATGCTTCCAACCTTCGTGTGCTGCTATATCCTAAGAGAATGGAATCTTTATCAATTCGTGTGTTTGGCGACCCAGTGTTAAAACGTGTCGCCGAGGACGTTCAAGACATCGACGGGTCATTGGCTACCTTGTGCGGGCGTATGCTTGAAGCAATGTACCAAGCTCCAGGGATTGGCCTAGCTGCTCCTCAAGTTGGCGTTAGTAAAAGGTTTTTTGTTTACGACTATGGTGATGGTCCGAAGGTTTTAATAAATCCGGAGATAGTTGAAAGCGACGGTGAATGGGAGTTCGACGAAGGATGTCTTAGCGTCCCGGGATTATCGTGGAATATTGTTCGTCCTAAGAGAATACATATCGTTGGTTACGGACTAGAAGGTGAAGAGATCTCGATAGAAGCTGATGAACTTGAATCAAGGCTATATCAGCATGAGATGGATCATCTCAATGGAAAACTTCTCCTAGATTATCTTGATGATGACCAGAAGAGAGAAGCAAAAAAAATTCTTCGACAAATGATCATGAGTCACGGAAACGATGACCCAGACGGACCCAAAAGGATCAAATTTCCGTGACAGGTTCTGGACGGCATATTGACCGTGTTGCGTACATTGGTACTCCAGCAATCGCTGTCGAGCCGCTAATAAAGCTGAACGAAGCGGGCTACGACATACCGCTTGTTGTTACTGGCCCAGACAAAAGAAGAGGCAGGGGGTCTTCCACTTCACCTAGCGCTGTTAAACGGGAGGCAGAACGTCTGGGTTTAAACGTTTCATCTGATATTGATGACCTTGTCTCCATTGATGTTGATCTAGCTATTGTCGTGGCTTTTGGGCAATTGATTCCAAAGCACGTACTCGATCATGTACAAATGATAAATATCCACTTCTCGTTGCTTCCTCGATGGCGTGGCGCCGCGCCTTTAGAGAGAGCGATTCTAGCTGGGGATAGAAAAACTGGGGTTTGCATTATGGAACTCGAAGAAACTCTAGATACTGGCGGGATATACCGTTCTGTCGAAATACCAATCGAGCCTAACCAGACACTTGAGGAGTTGAGGGTAAAGAGTGTTTCTGAGGGTACGGCTTTGTTGCTCCGGTCTCTTAAAGAGGGCCTCGGTAGTCCCTCTCCGCAGGTAGGAGAACCTTCGTATGCGCATAAGATCTCTAGCTCTGAACTTGAAATAAACTGGGGCCTTTCCTCTGAAGAAATATTGAGACTGGTTCGGCTTGGGCGAGCTTGGACTACTGTTTCTGAGAGTAGGTTGCGTGTGCATTCAGCAAAAATTGGAAGTTTAACTAACTTAGAGGTTGGGCAACGTAAAGGTTTTTCTGTCGGTTCACTTGACGGAACGATTGAGTTGCTCGAAGTGCAACCAGAAGGCAGAAAGAAAATGTCGGCTGAAGATTGGATCAACGGCCTGACAGAAAAGACAACCGGATACCTCGGTAATGGATAAACCCTCGGCTTCCTCTCAAGATGGTGTTGAGGCTCGGAAAGTAGCGATTGATTGTATTCGTCGAATTGATGAATATGAAAGTTATGCAAATATTGTCCTAGTAAATGCGTTTAAGAAATCGAATTTTGAGCAACGTGACAAAAACTTAATCACAGAAATCGTCTATGGCGCTACGAGAATGCAGCGTGCCTTGGATTGGGCTGTTGACCGATATCTGATGAAGTCTCCGCCAACCGCCTTACGAGCGTCACTTAGAATTGGAGCATATC